>JAUYSA010000241.1 GCA_030696545.1 Hyphomonadaceae bacterium | reverse complement strand
CGTTCCGGCGAAACCTTTCGACAGGGAAGCAATGCGGAAGACGGTGTCGGGAGTAACTTTGTCTGTACCGCCAGCTTCGCGCACGCCGTAGGTTTTCATCAGAGCTATGCGACCGTCCTTCACCACGGCGACGGCGAGGCCGACGAAATCGGGGGCGGTGGCGGCATGGTCGAGTTCGGCGCTGAATTCCTGGAGGCGCTGGTATTCCTTTGTCAGCTGCGCGTGCGCGGCCATCGGCGCGGCAAGCGCGACGGCGGCAGAGAGGAAGAGAGCGGCAAGCTTCAAGCTGTGTCCCCGGAGGCTGTTATGACTATCGAGGAGTTTGTGCTCCCCCTCAACCGGCGTTGAGCCGATCCTTGGGGAAACAGGTTAATTCCGAACTAGGCGGGAAGATGTCAGGCGCTGCTGTTTGCGGCGAGTTCGCTGCGAACGGCCATGAGGATCTGGCCCAGAAGGTTCTCGCCCTGCCAGCTGGCGGGGTTCTGCGCGGCGGGATCGTCTTCGGCAAGGCCAATGCCCCATATGTAATCCTTGGGGTTTGCTTCTGCGAGAATGGCGTCGCCGGTGTCCAGCAGGCGGCGGCGGAGGCCGGCGTTCTGGGCGAACTTGGCGCGGTTGCCGGTGGTAACGATCGCGATCTTGTGGGTATCCCACTTCGCCTGATCGAAGTCCGAAACGCGGCCTCCCATCAGCTTGTGTTCGTGGGGGCTGTCGGATTTCAGAATGCGTTCCGCCATCGCAACGTCACCGGACAGTCGGGCTTTCTGCTCGTGCATGTACTGTTCTGCGCAAACATAGTCCTGGCCATCCACGATAAAGCGCGAGGCGTGAAACTGGTTGAAAGGGCCCTTCAGGAAGAGAAGGACGGCGGGCATCGCCTAGCGGTTCGCGCCGGGAACCCAGAGGACATCGCTGGCGCCGTTGTCGTTGGCGCGGCGGGCGGCGACGAACAGGAAGTCCGACAGGCGGTTTGCGTAGATCAGGGCGAACTCGGAGACGACTTCGCCCTCCGTGGCGGCTAGCTGGGCGATCAGGCGCTCAGCGCGGCGGCAGACAGTGCGCGCGACGTGGAGGTGGGCGGAGAGGGCAGAGCCGCCGGGCAGGATGAAGCTGTTGAGGGGAGGGATAGCGGCGTTGACCAGGTCGATTTCGGTTTCGAGACGCGTGACCTGGGCTTCGACGATGCGGAGTGGCTCCCAGCCCAGCTCCTTGTCGCGCTGGGGGGTGGCTAGGTCGGCCCCGAGGTCGAACAGGTCGTTCTGAATTCGGCCCAGCATGGCGTCGAGTTCGGTATCGGCGGCGGAATGGAGGCGGGCGACGCCGATGGAGGAGTTGGTCTCGTCGGTCGCGCCATAGGCTTCGACGCGCAGATCCCACTTGTTCACGCGTTCGCCGGTGGCGAGGCCAGTCGTGCCCTTGTCGCCGGTGCGGGTGTAGATCTTGTTCAGGACAACCATGGGCAAGCTTTTCGCGCCCGCAGCATCAGTCCGTCAATGTGGAAGTTTCAGGCGTAGGCTTCGTGCAGGGGACCGGACAGCAGGTCCAGCGACGGACGCGGGGCTGTGCGGAAAGGCACGCGGCGTGGGTCTGACAGGGCGGCACGGGGCGAGAAACGCCAGCCGGCGAGGCGCGGGGCGGCGTCGAGCAGTACAGAAACCGACTGCGGTTCGCCCAGGATTGTCAGGTGGCACTGACCATCGAGCGTGCGCACGACATCCGCTTCCAGCGTGTTGTCGAAGCGGCGGATGCGTTCGTTGAGGCCGATAATAGCCCATTCCGCGTCGGACTCGCCGCGCTGAAGGGCTTCGAGGGCGTTGGCGATGCCTTGTGATTCCGAAGCAAACCAGCTCCAGAACTTGCGGGGGTTCAGCTCGATAGCGCCACGTCCAAACATCTCAACAACCTCACCGCACCCATCAGAGCCATGTTCGCATGCACAGCTTCAGACTTGGACAATCTGATCGATGAAATTGAACCGATCCGACCCAACCCACGATGAACGTCGATGAAAAGCGGCGCGTTCCCGGCGCGCGTGCGGGATGCAGGCTACGCGTGGTGGTGGAGCAACAGAACTAGCGGAAGGCGCCGGCGACCGCGCCGAGAATGACCAGCAGGATGATCGCGATGAACTGCACCAGCACGCGCAGGCGCATCAGCTTGTTCGAGCGCGAGGCGGCTTTCGGGTCGGTGCGGACGAGGTTCACGATGCCGAACGCCAGCACGACGAAAACCGCCGCGATGGCTACATAGACACCATAGTACAGCCAAGCTTCCATGAGCCGTTTCTATGCCCGAAACGCCAGTTACGCCATGCGGCCTAGCGGCTGCCGTCTGGGGCGAAGCGGTCGTTGGTCCAGACAAGCGAGTCGAAAGCCATTGCTTCGCGCAGGGCCACGACAAGCGTGCGCATTTCCGGGCCGCCGCACCCGGCGGTGTAGGCGATGGTCTTCTGCTTTCCCGCATCGGTTCGCCATGTGACGTTCACGGTGGGGGTGCCCTTGTGGCAGTTTTCGGAGGCGTTGCTGGTCTGGTTGGCAGGAAGCGTCCAGAAATTCGATTTCGTAAGGGCGGCTTCTGCGGCAGTCCACGCGTCGGTTCCGAGCTGGCCGTCGCTGACGCCCATTGTCTTCACGAACTTCACGCCGTTCAGCGTGTAGGTCCCGTCAGGGTGCAGGGTCATGTCGTAAATCGGGCAGGTCTGCTCGCACGCGCCTTCTGACAGAACGACGACAGCTTCGCCCGTCTGGGCCTGGGTGACGCCCTGATCGGCGGGCGCGCAGGCGGCAGCGATCGCAGC
>JAUYSA010000329.1 GCA_030696545.1 Hyphomonadaceae bacterium | reverse complement strand
AGGCCTCACCCTCCGCCCCGGCTGGGAAAGTTTCGTCGGCGCCGGTCCCATGCCCATGCGCCACGGCATGACCCTCGGCGAACTCGGCCACTGGTTCATCGAGCACTACAAGCTCGACGTCGATTACCGCGTGATCGAGATGGAGGGCTACCAGCCCGACGCCGCCCCCGGCTTCGGCTGGCCGCTCTACGAACGCACCTGGATCAACCCCAGCCCCAACGCCCCCAATCTCTGGATGGCCCGCGCCTACGCCGGCACTGTCATGCTCGAAGGCGCCACGCTGTCAGAGGGCAGGGGCACCACCCGCCCCCTCGAACTCTTCGGCGCCCCTGACATAGACGCCCGCCGCGTCATCCTCGAAATGCACAACCTCGCCCCGCAATGGCTCCGCGGCTGCAAACTCCGCGACTGCTGGTTCGAGCCCACCTTCCACAAACACGTCGGCAAGCTCTGCTCCGGCGTCCAGATCCATACCGAAGACCCGGCTTACTACGACCACGCAGCCTTCCAGCCCTGGCGCATCCAGTCGCTCGCCTTCAAGGTCATCCGCAACCTCTACCCGGATTACCCGCTCTGGCGCGACTTCCCCTACGAGTACGAACTCGGCAAACTCCCCATCGACGTCATCAACGGCAGCCCCCTCCTGCGCGAATGGGTCGACGACCCTGCCGCCCAGCCCGGCGACCTCGACGCCATCACCCAGCCTGACGAACAGGCATGGGCCGCCACCCGCCGCCCCCATCTGCGCTACTGACACGCCCCACCCCGGCAGAATCCTTGCAAGATCCCGCGATTGGCTGACAATGGCCGAACACGGCGGCAGGGAGCCAGCTTGAGCATCGAAGGCGAGCCCAAAACGGCCCAGCTCCTCGCCGAATGGCGCGGCGGCGCCGTCGACGCCCGCAACGCCCTCATCGCCCGCCTGCATCCGGAACTCAGCACAATCGCCGCCGCCCGCCTCCGCGCAGAGCGGGGCACATCCCTCTCCACCGGCGACCTGATCAACGAATCCGTGATGCGCATCGCCACCTCGGATGGCCTCTCGATCACTGACCGCACCCACATGCTGGCGCTCGCCTCCCGCATCATGCGCAACATCCTGGTCGACCACGCCCGCTCCAAGAACGCCGGCAAACGCCACCATCACAAGGTCGAACTCACCACCCAGGTCGATGGCGACCAGCGCTTTGATCTGCTTGTCCTCGATTCCGCGCTTGTAAGGTTGAAGGTGCTCGACGCCCAACTCGCGGAGCTTGTGGAAATGCGTTATTTCGGGGGGATGACCGTGGAAGACGTGGCCGTCGCGACGGGCATGTCCGAACCCACGGTCAAGCGCCGCTGGCAGGTGGCGCGTTCTTGGCTCCTCGACGCGCTCAGCAACCCGATCGACGAATGACCGGCCTCGCGCTCGATCGCGAAGCGCTCGCCCTGTTCGAGGCCTTCCTCGAATCCGAGCCTGCGGACCCCGATGCCTGGCTCACCGAGCGCACCGCCGGCCGCCCGGAACTGCTCGCCCGTATGCGCGCCCTGATCGACGCCGAAGCCACCGTCGCCCTGCTCACAGGCGGCGCCGTAACGTCCATGGAAAAGGAAGAGCCCCCGCCAACCCGTCTTGCCGGCTACGCCATTTCGGAGCGCATCGGCGCCGGCGGCATGGGCTCTGTCTATCTCGCCAAGCGTGATCGCGGCGACTTCGAACACCTCGCCGCCATCAAGATCATCCGCCCCGGCCTCCTGTCGCAACGCCTCGTCGATCGCTTCCGCCGCGAACGCCAGATCCTCGCCCACCTCCGCCACCCCAACATCGCGCAGCTCTTCGATGGCGGCGAAA
The DNA here is from genome assembly GCA_030696545.1 of Hyphomonadaceae bacterium. GTDB lineage: Bacteria > Pseudomonadota > Alphaproteobacteria > Caulobacterales > Hyphomonadaceae > UBA7672. The sequence goes on along the minus strand of JAUYSA010000329.1, from coordinate 2,440 downwards.
CGGAAGACGGCTCGCCCTACATCATCATGGAGTATGTGGAGGGCACGGCGCTCCTCGCATGGGCCGAGGCCAACAACCCTTCGCGCAATGACCGCATCGACAAGCTGCTGCAGGCCTGCGCCGCCGTCTCTTTCGCCCACGCCAACCTCATCGTCCATCGCGACATCACGCCGTCCAACGTGATGGTCACGGCCGCAGGCGTCGTGAAGCTGATCGACTTCGGCATCGCACGCCCCGCCGGCGCCCGCGACCCCGCGCCGCCGCCCGTCACCAGCGGCAGCGGCTCGCTCCACACGCTCAGCCTCACGCCCGGCTATGCCGCGCCCGAGCGGATGACAGCCGCCGAGCCCACCACCGTCGCGGACGTCTATTCGCTCGGCAAGCTGGCGGAAAAACTGCTCGACGACGCGAAGGGCGATTCCGAGTTCACCGACATCGTCGCCCGCGCCACCGCGCCCGATCCGGAAAACCGCTATGCCTCTGTCGATCTCTTCGCGGCAGACCTGCGCGCATGGCGAGACGGCTATCCCGTAGCGGCCCACGCGGGCGGCCGCCGCTACGCTTTCACCAAATTCCTGGGCCGCCATAAGAGCGCCGCATGGGCCGCCGGCCTCGGCATCGCCCTCCTGCTCGGCGCCTTCGCCGCCACTGGCGTCGCCTTCTTCCGCGCCGACGCCGCGCGCCAGGCCGAAGCCCGGCGCTTCGAGGATGTTCGCACGCTAGCCAATTACCTTCTGTTCGATCTGAACGAACAGCTCCGCTCGGTTCCCGGAAACACAACAGCCCGCGCCGATCTCGCCGAAAAAGCGCAGACCTATCTCGACAAACTCGTGGTGACGCCGGATGCCAACCGCGCGCTGCGCGTGGAAACGGCCAAAGGCCTCATCCGCCTCGCCGAAATCCAGGCTTCTCCGCTTGAGCGCAATCTTGGCCTCGACCGCCTGGCCGGAGAAAACCTGCAGAAAGCGCGCACCACACTCGCCAGCGTCCGCGCCGAGTTCGGCGATGCGCCGGAAGTCGCCATCGCCGAAGGCCAGATCGAAGCCATCGCCAGCCTCATCGAATTCTACAAACACACCGACGCCGAAACCTCACTCAAACTCCTCAACGCCGGCAAGGCCGCCATCGCCCGCGTCCCCGAAGCCGATCGCGACCAGAGCTGGCGCATCGCCCAGCGCGACCTCAGCCGCGCGGAGATCGAACGCCACACCGCCAACGAGGAATACGAAGAGCTCGTCAGCGCCGCCGATCAGCACGACGCTTTCGTCGATGCATGGCCCGCGGAAGAGCAGGGCGACGCCGCCATCATCGAACACGCCTACGCCGCCTACAATCGCGGCCTCGCCTGGCATCTGATGGGCCGTCAGGCTGAGGGCTATCCGGTGATGCGCGCCGCGCACGACGCCTTCGCCGCCGCCGAACGCAAATCGCCCGGCAATCCCTTCCTTCTCTACATGATCGGCTGGAGCGGGGCAGACGCCTACGCCGCCGGCGCCGAACTCGACAAGGCCGAGGAAGCCGCAGACCTATTGGAAAGCGCCCAGCGCGCCGCCGAACGCCTCGTCGCCATCGAGGATCGCGACGAGTCCGCCCGCGTCATGCGCATCATGGTCGGCGAGTCCTACGCCCAGCACCTCGCCAATGTCGGTCGCTTCGACGAAGCCATCGCCGAACAGCAACGCATCGTCGCCGCCAAGATTGCCGACATGGACGAAACCAGCTCAGGCGCTGACGCCGGCTGGGGCGAGTTGATGCTAGGCAGCATCGCAAGGAAGGCAGGCCGCCGGGACTTGGTCTGCAGCGCTTTCCGCGACTCCGAAGCCCACTTCGCCAACGCCGAACGCCTCGACCGCCTTGTCGAATTCCACAAAACCTTCCTCCCCAACCTCCGCACCAACCTCACCAAATGCACCGAAGGCCGCCCCCTCAGCGAGTTCCTGCCGCTCCGCTGACAAAGCGAGGCCACCTCCCGATCCCCCTCCGTCTCGCGCTGCGCGCGATCCACCTCCCCCTGCTCCGCATGGGGAGGCAAACCCACCGCCGGCGCCTTGCCTCCCTCAGTGCGAAGCACTGGGGGAGGTGGATTGCGCGCTCTTGCGCGCAAGACGGAGGGGGCTCCCACGCACTGACATCAAGAATGGGGGATAGAGCGATATCGAAACTGTAGGATAGCCAAAAACCTTCCCCCACGAATCCAACCCGCTAGCCACAAACTTTGAGGGATAGCGCCCTCCAGATTCCACCAGCCCGGATCTGAGCGTCATACTACTGCCCATGACGCACGCCTTGCTGTCATCTCTCATCTACCCGCCCCTGCGGCCGCTGCTGCGGCTGTGGCTCGTCGTCATCTATTTCCTGCGCAATTTCGACATCCTCCTGGATGCCCAATTCGACCGATACTCAAACACCCCGGACGGAAGACGCGAACTCGAAGCCACCA
>JAUYSA010000222.1 GCA_030696545.1 Hyphomonadaceae bacterium | reverse complement strand
GTCGACTCCATGCTGGCCTGGTACAATTCGGTCATCACAGGCGGCAAGCGGCCCGACTTCGTCTGGAACAAGGTTGATGCCAACGGCATCGCGCTGAAGCCGCTCGACACGCCGAAGGAAGTGAGACTCTGGCAGGCCCATAGTCCAAAAGCGCGGGACTTCCGCGTCGAGTCGCTGGGCAAGGCCTACACATCGACCGTGCTGACGGCGCAACCGGACGGGACTTATTTCGCCCAGGTCGATATGCCGACCGAAGGCTTCACCGCCTTCTTCGTGGAAGTCGCGTTCGAAAGCGGCATCGCCACAGCTCCGTTCAAGTTCACAACGGAAGTTTCCATACTTCCCGACACGCTGCCGTTCAAATGGGCTGACGCCGCCGCAAAATATGCGGCAACCGCGCCGAAGTGAGACGAACCGTCGAGCATCCTTGAGCGCGGCCGCCAAAGGCGTAGAAGCATAACGGGACTAAGCCGAAGGGGACGTCAAATGTCGTGGATCAAGAGCGGCGCCAGCGCCGCCTCAGCGCTCGTGGCTTTCGTTGTATTCGCAATGCCCGCTGCAGCGCAGGTCATATACGATCCGCTGACTACGCAGGATGTTGTCACCTTGCTCCAACAGAAGGGTATGGAAGCCAACGTCGAGAGCAGTAACGAAGAGAATGAGGGCGACTTTGTCCTCTCGAAGTTCGAGAACATCAACTTCTGGATCCACTTCACCGCCTGCGACCCAGACGGTACGAACTGCGAGTTGATCCAGTTCGACGCGGGCTTCTCTTTCGACGACGACGATCGGCCGCTGCTGGAAGACATCAACACGTGGAATGAAGACTATTTTGGCAAGGCTGGCCTCGATGCAAATGGCGATCCGTTTGTGAACATCGAGATCAATATCGTCGGCGGCGTCACCCAGAAGAACCTGGCTGACACGCTGTCCTGGTGGGAGCTGACACTGCAGGATTTCACCGATTTCATCGGCTGGGACTGACCCATGCAGAAACTGATCGCCATCGGAGTAGTTGCATTCGGCCTTGCCGCGTGCGGCCCAGACGACAGCCTACCCCTCACCGCCGAAAGCACGCCCGCGAAACCTGCCTGCGCCACAGGCTCGCCGCTGCCACTTACTGGCCTGTGCAGCGATGGCGACGCCGCGCTGTTCCTCGCCACGGACGCCAGCGCCGAAACCTTCGCTCCGCGCTGTGTCTGGCGCACCGAAGAGATCAGCCTCTCGTCGAACGAGGCCATCGTCTTCCGCGCGCAGGACTGCTCAGGCGAAGGCTGGGACCAGACGCTCTATAGCCATGTCTCGGGGTATCTGAAAGCACGACAGGCATCCGTTCCGGAGGATCAGTTCGGCTTTATCCTCCAGATAGTCCCGCTTGCTGATGGCGAGACCGCCGAACAAGCGGCGCTGAAAACGCTCGATAAGGCGCCGGAAGACCAGCGCACGCGTTGCGAAACCTATCCAGTGAACGGTCTGAAACTCGCTGGCCGTGTTTTCAAGCTCGGCCCGAATGCGGAACTCGAAGCCGAACTGAACGCCGCAAATCCTGAAGACCCGTGGGACGCTTGCGGCCCTAACGGCGTGACCATGGATGCGATGCAGGTCTGGGAGGGCCGCGATCATCACGCCCTCTTCCACATGCTCGGACAGGACACGCCGACATGGGACCCTGCCAGCTTCACCTTTTACAAAAAGGGCGCCGACGGCGCGTGGACGAAGGCCAGCTGACGAAACCGCATTCGCCCATATCGCTGGCGGTCGCACGGGCGTAGCATCGCATCAGACGCGGGAGATCGACATGCGAGTTGTGGTAGCCGTTTCAGCCTTCATTGCATTGGCCGCCTGCGCCACGCCTCCGGGAACGACGGCGGATCAGGCTCCACCCGCTCCCGCGCCGATGATCACCGGCGGCTACGGATCTGCCGATCTCGGCGCCGAAGACACGAAGGCGGCCCAAGCCATCGCCGTGAACGAGATCTACACCCGCCACCCAACGCGCGCGCTGGTCGATAAAGTCAGCGCCGAAGTGCAGGTGGTGGCCGGTCTCAACTACCGCTTCACCATCGTCATGACCGGCGGCGCCGCCTACCGCGTCGTCGTGTTCCGCAGTCTGCAGGGGCAAATGTCGGTGTCGAATTTCGAAAAGCTGGCCTAGCCCGCCATCATCGCGCGGCACGCTGCTTCCAACCCGCGCGCATCAACATCATCGAACGCGGCGAACGATGTTGAATCCACATCGAGCACGGCTATCAGCGCGCCAGACGCGTCGAACACCGGCACGACGATTTCCGAATTGGATGCGGAGTCACACGCGATGTGGCCGGGAAAGGCATGCACGTCGGGCACGATGATCGTTTCGCGCGCCGTCGCGCAGGCCCCGCAAACGCCCTTGGCGAACGGGATGCGCAGACAGCCCAGCGTGCCCTGATACGGCCCGACGACCAGTTCTCGCTCCTTGCGCGGATCCACCTCGTAGAAACCGCACCAGAAGAAACGCTCGCCGAACGCCGCTTTCAGGAGTGACACGGTGGTCGCATAACGCGCCGTGCGCGACGTCTCTCCGGCGACCACGGATGCGATCTCCTCGGCAAGCTGGCCATAGGCCGATGCCTTGTCGGCGGAATATTCGATCCGCTGTTCTGCCATGGGTGAGATCTTAGACCTTCGCGAGCCGTCCGTAGAGCATTTCGAGCGTCGCCGCGAAATCCTTCTGCTTATCGGCGCTCATTGCTTCGATCGCCGCAGTAAGGCGATGCACCGGGTCATGATCAAGCAGCGCCTTGCCAGCAGGCGTGAGGTCGATCCGGCGAATGCGTCGGTCTTCAGCGTCGGCTTTCACCGTGACCAGATCCTTGCGCGCCAGCGAGGCAACCGCGCGCGATGCCGGCGCGTGCGTCACGCCCAGATAGGTCGCAACGCCGCCAACGGTGCGCGCCTGGCGTCCAGCACGGGCGAGATAACGGAGCACCGCCCACTGGCCGGCATGAATGGCTTTGGGTCCACGCGCCTCATAAACCGCACGGGCGGTTTGTTCGAGCAGGCGGGCGACAACACTGGCGTCCATAGTCCTGAATTCCCCTGTCGTTGTCCGATCAGACTCGCGAAACGGCGCCAACCCTCGTTTCGCGTCCCCCTGACCAGACATAGCCACTAGCACTTAGATTGATTTCGGATAAGTCAACGCTGCAGCAAGTCCTTACCCAGACAGCCACCTTGAATGCATGACGTAAGGGTCAACGCCTCCAAATCGAAGGAGTTTTTGATTAATACCCACGCGCCATTTCTTAATGCCTTGGCGCAGGGTGTGGACGGCCTGACTAATTTCAGACTGCCGATACGCACACTGTCGAAATGGAATTGGAGCGGGTGAAGGGAATC
>JAUYSA010000195.1 GCA_030696545.1 Hyphomonadaceae bacterium | reverse complement strand
CGACGGCGGCGATGGCCAGCGCCACATCCATGCCGGCGGTGACGTGGCCGAAGGCGGCGTAGCCCGTGGTGTTGGGCGGGGCGCCGGGCGTGGCGTTGAGCGACGCGTTCTCGGCGAGGTCTATGTAGAAGGTGGACTGGCCGCTGTCCGGATCATCGGCGTGGGCGAGGCCGACGGCGCCGTAGCTGTGTTTGTTGGTTTCGGTTTCCAGCTTCACGGGCGGGAGTTTTGGCGCGCGGTATTCGTATTTCGCATCGAGGTCGCCGAGCTGGATGAGGAAGCCGGGTTCGATGCGGTAAAACGAGGCGCCGTTGTAGTGGCCGGTTTCGACCAGGCCGAGAAATTGCGCGGCGGTTTTCGGGGCGCCGATGGTGTCGAGCGTTATGACGATGTCGCCCATCGTGGTTTGCAGGGTGATCTGGGGGCCGGCGGGTGGCGGGGTTTCGGGGGCGGTTGGTTCCTGCGCGAGCGCGGCGCCGGTGAGGGCGAGCGCGAGGCTGGCAAGAAGTAGAAGTCGTTTCACCTGGATCACCTCTGCGTTGAGGCTGGAGGGTAGATGAGCGGGGGCAAGGGCTGCAACCCGCAAGCTCAGCGGCGCCTGTCGCTACGGGATTTGGCGTGCGATGATAGCGGACCCGCGCGCGAGGGCCGGACCGGATGACATGATCGACCTTTATGGATGGAGCGATGCGCTCCAGGCTTCGTTTGCGCCGCAGCTTGAGCTGGGCCGCCTGCCCGCGCGCGTGACGGCGCATCATCGCGGGCTGTGGCGCGTGGTGAGCGCGGAGGGCGAGCGCAATGCGCGGCTGAGCGGGCGGTTTGCGCTGGACGCGGCGCAGGGCGAGCATCCGGTGGTGGGCGACTGGTTGGCGGCCAGCAAGGCGGACGGGTCGGACGAACTCACCATCCACGCGCTTTTGCCGCGCGCGAGCGTGTTCACGCGGCGGGCGGTGAGCGGCGGGGGCGTGCAGTACATCGCGGCGAATATCGATGTGGTGGTTCTGGTCGCGGCGCTGAATGGCGATCTCAATCTGCGGCGGCTGGAGCGGTATCTGGTGGCGGCGCGCGAGAGCGGGGCTGCGCCGGTGATCGTGCTGACGAAGTCTGACCTCGCGGAGGATGCGGACGCGTTGGTTGCCGAGGTGGAGACGATTGCGGGCGGCGCGCCTGTCGTGGCGCTGTCGGCGCGGACGGGCGCGGGGCTGGACGGGCTGTCGCCCTGGCTGCAGCCGGGGCAGACGGCGGCGCTGCTGGGCAGTTCGGGGGCGGGAAAATCCACGCTGCTGAACGCGCTGGCGGGGACGGAGCTGATGGACACGGGCGCGATCCGCGAGAGCGACGATCGCGGGCGCCACACGACGACGCATCGCGAGCTGTTCCGCCTGCCGGGCGGCGCGCTGCTGATCGACACGCCGGGGATGCGCGAGTTCGGCGTGCTGGCGGAGGACGCGGCGCTGGAGGCGAGCTTTGCCGATGTCGCCGAGCTGATGACGCAGTGCCGGTTTGGCGATTGCGCGCATGTGACCGAGCCGGGCTGCGCTGTGCTGGCGGCGCGGACCGCGGGCTCGCTGAGCGAGGAGCGCTGGCACGCTTTCCTCAAGCTGCAGAAGGAACTGGATTTCGAGGCGCGCAAGGATGATCCGAAGGCGCAGGCTGAGAAGCGCGCGCACTGGAAGCAGATCCACAAATCGCAGCGCGCGAAGAACAAGTTCCGCGCGCGGAGTGAGGAGAGTTAGGCTTCGGCAATTTCGCGGCGGTGAGGCAACGGATCTGCGCGGCATTTCCGGCAATCCCCGTGTGAGCCCCCCTCCGTCTCGCGACGAAGACGTCGCGATCCACCTCCCCCACTCCTGCGGAGTGAGGGAGGCAAGGCGCCGGGCGGACTTTTGCGTCGGCGGCTTCCGGTGCAGATTGCCGGGCGATGAAACAGAAAACTCCGAAGGGGCCGAAGCCCAAGGCGAATTGCCTGACCTGCAATGGCAAGGGCGTCATCGCGTGCCGCAGGTGCTGGGGCGCGCGGACGTACAAGGACTGGATGCACAAGGTGCATGAGTGCGGCGGCTGCGGCGGCACGGGCGAGCAGGCGTGCATTATCTGCGGGCAGATGGGGCGGCGGCAGTAGTATCTCTCTCCCTGGCTCCCCGTTGAATCCCTGTGGCAGCCATGGAATGACTGTGCCGGGGTATCAATGACCAGCATCGAGCCATCACCAGCACCGCTTGCAGAGGCGCACCCAAGCGTCGCCGTCGGTGAGGCAAGCAGCGGCCCGGCAACGCCGCTTCGCCGGATCGCGCATCACCTGCGCAACCAGCACTGGATCGCCATTGGCATCGAGTTCCTGGTAGTTGTCTTCGGCGTTTTCCTGGGCTTCCAGCTCACCAGCTGGAATGAGACGCGCCAGCAGGCAGACATTGAACGCGCCATGCTCGTGCGTCTCGGGGAAGAGTTCAGACTGGTCGAAGTTGATCTTGCTGGCGCCGTGAAAAGTTTCGACGCCACCGTGCGCAGCACTCGCCAGATCATCGAGACCCTGCGCACCGGCGCGCCGCCAGAGGACGATGCGGCTTTCCGGATCGCCCTTCGCGACGCGCAATATATCTGGGACGCGCCGGCATTGTCGACCACGTATCAGGAGCTTGTCGCGATAGGCGGTCTCTCGCGCCTGCACGATCCTGATCTGCGGAAGTCGCTGGCGCGTTACAGCGACTATTCGGAGCGCTACGCCCGCAAGATGCCCAATGCGGTCGCGGCGATCCTCGCGCCAGACTCGAGCTTTCTGAAAGCAGTCGCGTGGAGCGCCAATGTCGACGATTGGGCAGGGCCCGACGCGGTCGTCAGCTATGACTGGACGGCCCTCCAGGATGCCGAAGCCGAGCTTCAGTCATGGCTTTCCTATCAATCCGAGCTTGGAAACTATTCGCGCGAGCAGCTAATGGAAATCCGGTCGGTGCTGTCGCGGCTGGACAAGGTTGAATCTTGAGCCAGCGCGGCTATGCGCGGCAGCCCCCTCCGTCTCGCGACGAAGACGTCGCGATCCACCTCCCCCGCCTGCGGCGGTGGAGGACTTCGCGCAGGCTCACCATGTCCTCCACCAGTCAAAGACTGGGGGAGGTGGATCGCCGCGCAGCGGCGAGACGGAGGGGGCTATGGGATCGGTATCCCAATTATTTTTGGGCCGACCGTAAACGCTAGACCAAGAAGCCTCTTTTGAAATTCAGTCTGTTCCTTGTCCGCCATCAGTGCATCCGCGGGCGCGCGAAGGTTCATGCGATAAAATCCCCGCGCCGCCGTGACGACATTTGCGGTCTGCGCCGAAGGGCGTTCCACTATTGGATCGAAAGTCTCCGCTTCAAATACAACGCGCCCAGCGTCGTCGTATTCGAGAACAACCGTTTCGATTTCGACCAGCCCGAAGGTAGGCTTCTGGCGGTAGAAGAACACGAAATAATTGAGCTTATCGCTACACGCGACCGACGTGACTGGGTCGGTTACGCCAACAGGCGCCGGACGCGTCAGGCGGCCAAAGCCAGCGGGCGGCGGATCGCTGTTCGGCGTCGTCAGCTTCTTGGAGAACACCGGCGCGGCGCGTTGAAGCGCAACGTTCTCTGGTTCAAGGACCACTTCGAACCGACATCCCAGAAAGTTCATTTTCGGCGCAGAGGCGCCGTCGTCGATTAGCGCGGCCCCTCCCGGCAACTTGCGGTCCGTCATTGTGACCCGGCCAAACGTCACGGTCACATCGCTGGTGTCGAACACAGAAACCTCTTCGGCCCTCAGCGCCGATTGCCCGATAGCGGACGGGCACATCACGATTCCAAAGGCAGTCGCAGTCAGTAGCCGGTTCAACATAGACCCCCCTCCGTCTCGCGTGCTTTGCACGCGATCCACCTCCCCCACATCTTCGATGTGATGGAGGCAAACAGCAAGCCATCACTGTCGATCGAGACCTAGGAAAGGCTAAGCATCCACCGCTGCTTCGAGCGCGAATTCATGGATGAATTCGCGGCGGGGTTCGATGACATCGCCCATGAGCTTGGAAAGCATCTCGCGGGCGCGCTCTATTTTTTCTGTGGCAGCAGCAGCGCCGCTAGGCGTCGCCATACAGCTTGGCGATCTCCGCCCGAAGGCGCGCGAGTTCGCCGCTAAAGCTTTCGATGATCGCTGGCAGGTATGTCTCGCGCTTGATCAGCTCGAGATTCAGCGGGTGGCCTGCACGCGACGCAAGCATGTCGACGAAGGTCAGTTGCGCGCGGCCATTTCCTTCCCGGAAGCAGTGGATGACGTTCAACTCCGACAGGAAGTATGTCACCGCATCGATGAATTCATCACGGGTGGCGCCGGGCAAAAAGGCGGCGCCCGCGAGTTGCGAAAAAAGTCCATTGATCTGCTGCTCGATGTTTTCGGGATAGCAGAACCAGTTGCCGCCCTTGCCCGTGCGCACGGTCCGATATTCGCCGGCCCAGTCGTAAACGTCCTGAAAGAGGTGGTGATGGACCGCGCGATAATGCGAAGGGGCGAAGTCGCCATCAGGAAGGGGTTCCTGCGCGCGCAGGTTCAGCATCTCAAGTTCGAAATCGTCGAGAAGAGCCTGATCGTGCAGGCCCGCCCTGTTTATGAGAACGTCCGTGTTCTCGTAACAATAGGGGTCGTCGTGAACCTCGTACGGATCACCGTTCATTGCGGCGGGACAGCGCGGTGTAAGCTTTCAGCACCTCCGCGCGGCGCTGGTCTGGCGTCAGCGTCTGATCGTTCTGCAGCGCCTGCAGACGCTTCTTGCTTGCCGCGCCAAGCTTCAATCCTTCAACAGCGTTGATCGCCGCGAGGGCGCGGGTTCCAAGAATCCTGGGCTTGGCGTTTGCATCTTTCCTGGGCGTCGACATGCCTGAACCTTACCCCGAAAACCGTTGAGAAGCCACAAAGCCCAGCGTTTTAATCGTATCGTGAACGGAGCAACCCTTAAGCATCCACCGCTGCTTCCAGCGCGAATTCCTGGATGAATTCGCGTCGGGGTTCGACGACGTCGCCCATGAGTTTCGAGAACATCTCGTCGGCGGTGTCGGCGTGTTCGACCTTGACCTGTAGGAGCAGGCGGGCGTTCGGGTCGAGGGTGGTTTCCCAGAGTTGTTCGGGGTTCATTTCGCCCAGGCCCTTGTAGCGCTGGATCTTGATGCCGCGCTGGCCGGCTTCGAGCACCGCCGTCATCAGAGAGGCGGGGCCGAAGATCTGGGAGTCGCCGGTCTTTTCGTGGCGGAGGACGCCGCGCGCGGCGTAGAGATCGCGCAGGGCTTCGGCGCGCTCGGCAAGACGGCGGGCATCTGGCGTGGCGAGGAGTTGCGGATCGAGGGCGGCTTTTTCTTCGACGCCGCGGACGATGCGGGCGAATACCGCGGCACCGTCAACGAATGTACCTTTCCATGTATCTTCGCCCTCTTCCGCGACGCGGTTGAGGCGCATGGCGCCTGCTTCGGCTTCGGCGAGGCCGGCGCCGGGGCGCAGGACGCCGGCGAGGGCCGCCTGTTCGAGGATGGAGGATGGCGCGCGCAGGGCGAGGCGTTGCAGCGTGGCCTTGAAGCCGGCGGCTTCGCGCACGCGGGCGGCGAGATCCTGGCCGGCGACCTGTTCGCCGCTTTCGAGGATGAGGGTCTGGCCGTTGACGCCCTGCTCGATCAGATACTCGTCGAGTTCGGCGTCGTCCTTCAGGTAGCGTTCGGACTTGCCGCGCTCGGCTTTGTAGAGCGGCGGCTGGGCGATGTAGAGATAGCCCTTCTCGAGCACCTCCGGCATCTGGCGATAGAAGAATGTCAGCAGCAGCGTGCGGATGTGGGCGCCGTCAACGTCGGCATCGGTCATGATGATGATGCGGTGATAGCGCATCTTCTCGATCTGGAAGCCGTCGCTGGGATTGGTTTCGGAGCGGCGGCCGATGCCGGCGCCGAGCGCCGTGATCAGCGTGCCGACCTGATCCGAGCCGAGCATCTTGTCGAAGCGGGCGCGTTCGACGTTGAGGATCTTGCCGCGCAGGGGGAGGACGGCCTGGTTCTCGCGGTTGCGGCCCTGCTTGGCGGAGCCGCCGGCCGAGTCACCCTCGACGATGAAGAGTTCGGACTTGGCGGGGTCTTTTTCCTGGCAGTCGGCGAGCTTGCCGGGGAGCGAGGTGATGTCGAGCGCGGATTTGCGGCGCGTGAGTTCGCGCGCCTTGCGGGCGGCTTCCCTTGCAGCAGCAGCCTCGACGATTTTCTGCATGACCAGTTTGGCGGGGCCGGGGTTTTCCTCGAACCACTGGGAGAGCGCCTCGGTCATCAGGGTTTCGACGATGGGGCGGACTTCGGAGGAGACGAGCTTGTCTTTCGTCTGGGATGAGAATTTCGGGTCTGGGACTTTCACCGAGAGGACGCAGGTGAGGCCTTCGCGGGCGTCGTCGCCCGAGATGTCGACTTTCTCTTTCTTCGCGAGGCCGGTTTCCTGCGCGTATTTGTTGATGACGCGCGTGAGGGCGCCGCGGAAGCCGGCGAGGTGCGTGCCGCCGTCGCGCTGGGGGATGTTGTTGGTGAAGCAGAGGACGTTTTCGTAATAGCCGTCATTCCACTGAAGCGCGGCTTCGACGACGACGCCGTCTTTCTTCGTCATGGTGT
>JAUYSA010000156.1 GCA_030696545.1 Hyphomonadaceae bacterium | reverse complement strand
CGTGAGGGAGCCAGAATATGCGTGAGGCCCGGACTTTGGGGAGTTGGGTGATCGCCCTGTTCCTGGCGTCGATGCTGGTCTGGGTGGCGGTCGACACGCTCGCCCCGGCGGTTGGAACGAAGAACCATCTGTTCCCGCTGTTCGCCGAAACCTCTGGCATTGCGTATTTCGAGCCGACCGGGCGGCTGGCTTTCGGCGCACTTGAAGTGATGATCGCTTTGCTGGTCCTGATCCCGCTGACGCGCAGGTTTGGCGCGATCCTCAGCGTGCTGCTCATGACAGCGCTGGCCGCCCTGATTATCCAGCTGATGATGCTGCAGATCCAGATCCCGGTGGACGTCGTGGGCGAGGGCGGGGCGATCACGACAACGCAATCCGATCCCGGCGCGCTGTTCTATCTGGTGATCGGCCTGCTGGTCGCTTCGCTTGCGCTGATCTTTATCCATCCCGGCAAGGATGAAGAGGTCCGATAAGGACCATTACGGCAAATAATGGCCAATAACGCGACGTGACGTTTTCGCGAATGTCTCTCAGGTTGAGGGTCCATTAACCGCACGCGCCCATCCTGACCCCTGACTGTGACGAGGGGTTCCATGTCAGACGTGCCGTCATCCGCAGAGGCGTCTGCCTCCAGCGGCGTCGCCCAGGCGACGTCTGACGGCTTTGCGCGCCGCTCCCTGCTCCGCAGGCTGATGGATGTGGTGGCCCTGCCGTCGTCACGTGGGAATCTGCAAGACCGCGCGATCGCAGGCGACCTGCTTCTTGAAATACTGCTCGAGTCTGATGTCGCCGCCCGCGAGCTCTGCGCCCGACGTCTCCAGGAGATGAGCCAGGCGCCCAAACGCCTTCTCCGTTTCCTCGCACTCGATGCGCCGCACGTCGCCCAGATCATTCTCGCGGACAACCGCGCCTTCGACGATGCCGATCTCTGCCACATCGTCGAGCATGGCGGCACGCCCCACCGCGTCTCCGTTGCACAGCGCCGAGACATCGGCCCCGCAGTCGCCTCCGCCATCGCCGCCTCAGGTGATGCGGTTGCGATGAAGGCGCTGCTGGAAAATTCGCAGTCGAAACTTTCGGATCGTTCGGTGGAACTGATGGTCGGCGCCTCGCGGAATGCGCCCGCTCTACCGCCGCTTCTGATCAATCGCGAGGAAGTGCGGCCCGCGCACGCGCTTGCGATGTTCTGGTGGTCTGCACATATCGAGCGCAAGCAGATCCTGCTTCGCTTCTCCGCCGAGCGCACACTTCTTATCGACATGTGCGCGGACATTTTCCGCTACGCCTCGTCGGACATCGATCCAGTCGTCCGCAAGGCGTTGCAGGTGATCGAACGCCGCCAGCGCGACCGCACGGCCATTGATCGCTCGGCCCACGATGGTCTCGAGGCAGCGATACAGGCTGCAGCGGCGAATGGCATGAATGCCGAGACTATGGCTGATATCTCCGCCCTGTCCGGCATCAAGGCCACGACAGGCGAGCGCATATTCCAGGACATTGGCGGCGAGGGCGTCGCGGTGCTCTGCAAGGCCACCGGCCTGAAGCGCCCCTTCCTGCGCGATCTCTGGATCGCGCTGCGCCGTCCAGTCGACGATGCAGATTTCGGCCGCGTCTCTGAAGTCTATGAAACCATAGCCGTCGCCAAGGCGCAGACGGTGCTGCGTTACTGGAACTGGTCGCTCTCGTCGGCTTTCGCCCCCGAAGCGCTGATCTCCGGCGATGAAGATGGCGAGGATGCGGGTTTCGCTCGCGAGCTGCGCATGATCGACGCAGCGCGTCCCAAAACGGCATACGGACGCTAGCCAAAATCGACACGACCCAGTCCGGTTTTGCTGGCAATTTCTGGCCGGTTGGTTCAAGTCAATTCGGGGCGCCTGAAAAGGAGGACCGAGCGACATGATTTATATCCCGGGCCTCTTGCTCGCGCTGGCCACATTCTGGTTTGCATTGTCTGGCGAAACGTCGCCGCTGTTCCTGATGCTTGGCGTGCTGTCCGTGCTGCTGACGCTGTGGCTGGTCGCGCGCCTGAAGATCATTGACCGCGATTCCTCGCCCTACCATCGCGCTCCCAACATGCTTCTCTATTGCGGCTGGCTGCTGGTCGAGATTGTGAAAGCGAATGCCGCTGTTATCAGGCGCATTATCGGGCCGTCGCACGCGATCGATCCCGTGATGGTCAACGTCACGACAACGGCGCGCACCGATCTCGGCCGGGCGCTGTTCGCCAATTCGATCACGCTGACGCCGGGCACCGTCACGGTCGACGTTGATGGCGACAAGCTGAAAGTCCACGCGCTTGTGCGCGAAACGTCAGCCGCGACAAGCTTTGCGCCGATGGACCGCAAGGCAGCTTCGGCTGCCGACGGCGGGAAGAGCTAGCGATGCTGCTGGCAGCGGGCGCAGCTGGGCTACTGGCGGCAATGGCGGTCATGATCGTGCGCGCGATCATGGGGCCGTCTCACTATGATCGCATCCTTGCGGCGAACTCGTTCGGCACCAAGACGGTGCTGCTGCTTGCGCTGGTGGGCTTCCTGTTTGGTCGTCCGGCATTCCTCGATATTGCGATCGTTTATGCGCTGATCAACTTCGTCACGACGATCGCGCTGATGAAATTCTTCCGCTACCGCTCGCTGGCCCAAACCCTCGCAACGCCGACGGGCGAGGAGGCGCGCGATGGCTGACGTGCTGTCCTGGATCGGCGGCGGTTTTGTGGTCGTGGGCGTCGCG
>JAUYSA010000100.1 GCA_030696545.1 Hyphomonadaceae bacterium | reverse complement strand
CGGCCGCATGGTCTCGCTCGCCGAAAAGGACCGCCCGGAGAAACCCGTCATCGTCATCATGACCGTTGGCGAGGAAAACTCCTCAACCGAGATGACCAAGAAATCCGCCAAGGCCGCGCTGGACCGCGTCCGCGCCAAGGGTTGGGAAGTGGTTTTCCTCGGCACGGAATTCTCCAACTTCGATGACGCTGAAGGCGTCGGTCAGTCCTCCTCGCGCAACATGGCCGTGTCGAAAGACCAGCTGTCGGAATCGATGGGCCGTCTCGCGCAGAAGTCGAAAGACTTCGCCGCCGGCGCCGCGCCGTCAGTCGAATGGAATGCCGAAGACCGCGCCGTCGCCAAGGAAGAAGAAGTCAAAGAGCGTAACGGCAACCGCTAGTTCTACTGGCGTCGGGGGACGCCGCGGGTCCGCTTCTCCTGTAACGGCAGGGCAGATCCATATCCGGCCGGTGGCGATTTCTCCCCGCCACCGGCCGGATTGTTTTTGTGGGAAGAGCTTGCCGCGCGCCTATTGAGTTTGCACCCGGCTTGATGGCGGATGGCGCGGGGATCGACCCGAGGGACATGACATGCAGGCCCGTTTCGCAATCATCGCTTCGCTGCTCGCGCTCAGCGCGTGCCAGCCGCCTGCAACGGAAACGGCAAGGCCGGCTGATGGCGCAACAATAGCGCCAGCAGAGACGGCGGCGGCCGATGGCTGCAATGTCAGCGTCGAGAAGCCCTGGATCGATCAGGAAACACCGGTCCGTCGCTACACGGCTCACGCAGCCGTGCTCGGCCCGACATGCGACCAGGGCGTGGCCGTGCTTGTCATTCGCCAGCGTGAAGGCTCGCCGCTCTACACCTGGTCCGGTCTCACCAACTATCTCTTCGGCCTCAAGGATGCGCACGACCCCGCCGCGATGAAAACCGCCCTGATGGAATGGATCGACCAGGGCAATGTCATGAACAACACCACAGACACCCTGCCGCCGTGGGAGGAAACCGATGGCCAGCCCAGGCGCACGGAATTCCCCTTCATGCCCGAAAGCTGGTTCGACAAGGCTGCGTGGGACGCGCTGAAAGCCGAGAAGCTCGACATGTTCTGCTTCCCGCAGGGCAGCGAGAGCACGAAGTGCGCGGTACTCCGCCAGGGCACGGCCGATCAACCCGCCTCAATGGAAGAAATTGGCCTTCAGCTCTTTCCGGGCTGACGCCTAGAAATCCGCGCAGGTCGCCCTGTCAGTCCGCAGCACCGCGTCCTGATCGAATGCCTTGATGTACGCGCTGCGGATCGCCTCGATATCGGCTGATGCCGCCGCGCCGCCATCATGGAAGCGGATCAGCACGCGCGAAGGTTCACGCTCGGTGATCTGCCGCTGTTCCGAAAACCAGAGCCCCTGCCCCTCAAGGAGGGTGAACCCCCTTTCCAGCGGGTGGCGACTTCGGCCTCCACGAACTGCGCAAACTCGAACCGCGACACCGACCCGCCGGGCCTGGCCATGCCGAGAAAAAGCATCGTTTCAACCATCGGCTCGCCAATCTGGCAGGCTGACTGCGGGGCCGGAGCCGGGGTTTCCCCGACGCCGACGCAACCCGTAGTGGCCAGAAGTGCGGCTATCGCGATGAGACGGCGCATCTATCTTCCCCTGACGGCCACGGCCCGGACCCTACGCGCAAGGCTAACGCGCCAGCAATCAGCGCGAACAAGGTCCCAAAACAGCCCCTGTGGGGTGTATTTCGGCCCGGAAAGCCCTGCGGCGCCTCAGGTGCTCGCTTTATTCACAAAACACGGGTATTGCGGCGCACAATTCAGACCTCCCCCGGCAAAGAACCCGTCATGCAACTGCGCAACATCGCCATCATCGCCCACGTCGACCACGGCAAGACCACCCTGGTCGACTGCCTGCTCAAGCAGTCGGGTTCGTTCCGCGACAACGAAGCCACCTCCGAGCGGATGATGGACTCGAACGACCTCGAGCGTGAGCGCGGCATCACCATCCTGGCGAAAGCCACCTCGGTCGTCTGGAACGACTACCGCATCAACATCGTCGACACGCCTGGACACGCCGACTTCGGCGGCGAAGTCGAACGCATTCTCAACATGGTCGACGGCGCCATCGTGCTGGTCGACGCGGCCGAAGGCCCGATGCCGCAGACCAAGTTCGTCGTCTCGAAAGCCCTGAAGGTCGGCCTGCGCCCGATCGTCTGCATCAACAAGATCGACAAGCCGGAAGAGCGTCACGTCGAAGTCGTCAACGAGGTGTTCGACCTCTTCGCCAACCTCGACGCCACCGACGAACAGCTCGATTTCCCGATCATCTACGGTTCAGCCAAGAATGGCTGGATGAGCCTGGATCCGGCCCAAAAGACCGACAACATGAGCGCGCTATTCGAGACCGTGCTGAAGCACGTTCCGCCCCCGCGCGTCGACAACGGACCGTTCCGCATGCTCGGCACCACGATCGGCTCCGACCCGTTCCTCGGCCGTATTCTCACGGGCCGCGTTGATAGCGGCTCGGTCAAACCGAACCAGACCGTGAAAGTGCTCTCGCGCACCGGCGAAGTGATCGAGCAGGGCCGGGTCTCGAAAGTGCTTGCCTATCGCGGCCTCGTCCGCTCGCCGATTGACGAAGGCAAGGCCG
>JAUYSA010000090.1 GCA_030696545.1 Hyphomonadaceae bacterium | reverse complement strand
TGGTCCTGCGTCGAGAAGATGTTGCACGAGGCCCAGCGGACCTGCGCGCCGAGGTGGGTCAGCGTCTCGATCAGCACGCCGGTCTGGATCGTCATGTGGAGCGAGCCGGTGATGCGCGCGCCTTTCAGCGGCTGCGCCTTGCCGTATTCCGCGCGGGTGGACATGAGACCGGGCATTTCCGTCTCTGCGATCACCAGTTCCTTGCGGCCGTAATCGGCGAGCGTGATATCCGCCACCTTGAAATCGTCGAACGCCATCTCGGCACTCCTTGCGGGAAAACTGTTCTGTCCGGGCGCACCTGTTCGGGCGCGGGGCCGGTTTGTGCAGGGCCTGTAGCAATCCGCGGGCCGTCTGGCAAATCATATAAAGATATCCTTATATGATTTTCCACCCCTCGCGCTGCACCGTTTTGATCCCCATCTGCTGTTACGGCCTATTGCGGCGGCTGTTGCTGTCGCGCCACACTGGCCATCCGGCGTCCGCAGAGGCGCATCGAGAGCCCGGAAGGGCCTAACGACAAGGGTTGAGGCATGAAGGGCTTTTCTCTGGCGGTGGTTGCGGGCGCGTTTGCGGTGCTGGCGGGAGCGCTTCCGGCGGTCGCGCAGGAGCAGACCGTTGAGGTGGACCGCATCGACCGGGTTACAGGCGCTCCCTCGCCGGGCGGTATTTTCAGGCCGCCTGAAGGCGTGAAGGTCGTCAGCCCAGGCGCGCTGATCTATGCGAGCTTCGACAGGAATTTTGATGGCGTGATCTCGGTGGAAGAGATCGCTGCTGGCGCAGCAGCCGCTTTCGACGTGGCGGACAAGAACCGCGATGGCTTTGTCACCGGCTTCGAGCAGACCGACTGGGCGGCGCGCATGTCGAGTGGCGGCGATGTGATGGCCAATGCGATGACGTTCGACATCGATCTCGACCGGCAGGTGACGCGCGGGGAGTTCGTGGCTGGCTTCAAGAGGCTGGCGGGGCAGATCAATCCTTCGGGCGATCTGACATTCATTGACCTGGTGCGGTCGCTGAACAGGCCGGGCGACCAGTCCGGCGCGGGCCGGTAGGGCCTCTATTCTTTTTCGTCGAACCTGCGGCCGATCAGGTCGCACACGGCATCGAGCGCTTCGCGGGCCTCGCGCCCTTCGGCGTCGATCTCGACGGTCTGGCCGACGCGGGCGCCGAGCATCAGCAGGTCCATGATCGAAGCAGCGCTCGCGCTCATGCCGTCATAGCGGACGGTCACTTTGGCGTCGAACTTTGCGGCCTCGCGGGCGAACGCAGCGGAGGCGCGCGCATGAAGGCCGCGCTGGTTCACGAGTTCTGCGCTGCGGGACCATTTATCAGTCATAGGCCCTGTCGCTCACTCGGCCCGCTGGAGAAGGGCGGAGGCGACGGAGATGTATTTGCGGCCGGCTTCCTGCGCGGCGAGGGCGGCCTCGGCAAGCGGCAGCTTGGCGCGAACTTCGGCGAGCTTTATCAGCATGGGCAGGTTCACGCCCGCGATCACCTCGATCTTGGCGCCGCCCATCACCGAGATGGCGAGGTTGGACGGGGTTCCGCCGAACATGTCCGTGAGTATGACGACGCCGGCGCCTGTGTCAGTCGCCTTGGCGGCCGCAATGATTTCCTTGCGGCGCATGTCCATATCGTCATCGGGACCGATTGAAATCGCGCGGGCATTGTCCAGGCGGCCGACAACGTGTTCGGCGGCGGCAATGAACTCCTCGGCCAACCGGCCGTGCGTGACCACGACCAAACCGATCATTGGAAATACTCCCGCTTTTTCCAGCATCCCATGGTGAGGGCTCGTTTGTTTCGGGGTCAATAGCGATTAGATGTCGAGCGGCGCCGGAGGAAGGTCGACAACGAAGCGCGCACCCGTGATTTTGCCGTCAGTCATGCGGTTTTCCGCCCACACGGCGCCCCGGTGCGTTTCAGTGATCTGACGCACGATAGAAAGCCCCAAACCTGAATTATTTCCGAACTTCGCGCCCTTGGGCCGGTCCGTATAGAAGCGCTGGAAGATCTTCTCAAGCTTGTCTGGCGGGATGCCAGGACCGTCATCTTCCACTGTCACGCGAATGGCCGGACCTCGCGGAGAGGTGAGACGCGACAATGTGACAGTGACCAGTCCGCCCGGCGGCGAGAAGGAGCGGGCGTTCTCGATCAGGTTCCGGATCACTTGGGCGAGGGGGCCTTCGCGGCCCATGACGACATATTCACCAGGCGTTGTGGACAGCGTCACGCGCGCATCGGTTTCCTTCTTCGTGTCGCTGTAGATCGAGACGAGGTCTTCCAGCAGACGTCTCAGGTCCACGCGCACCAGCTTTTCGCGGACGATCTCGCCTTCGAGGCGGGAGAGGTTGGAAATATCCGAGATGAGGCGGTCGAGGCGGACGACATCGCGGGCGATCACGTCGCGCATCCGGTCGCGGACGGCGGGGTCCTGCACGGCCTGCGAGGTTTCGACGGCGGAGCGGATGGAGGTGAGGGGGTTCTTGAGTTCGTGCGCCACGTCGGCGGCGAAGCGTTCGTTTTCCTGGATGCGGACGTACAGGGCTTCGGTCATTGCTTCCATGGCGCGGGCGAGGTCGCCGATCTCGTCGCTGCGGTCGTGCAGCTTGCCGAGGTCGAGGCGTTCGGTGGCGCCGGTGCGGACCTTGTCAGAGGCGCGGGCGAGGTTGCGCAGCGGGCGGGCGATGCCGAGGGTGAGCAGGGTAGCGGTGATGATCGAGACAAGGACGGCGACGATGATCAGCGGGATCAGGGCGGCGCGTTCATCTGCAATGATCTGCGTGACGTCGCTGGTTTCCACCGTGATCGAGCCGACCACGCGGGCGACCTTGGTGATCGGCATGGTGACGGAGAGCAGGCGCTCGGCCTGATCGCCGAAGCGTTCCGAGAAGCCGGCGCCGCCGCCGAGGGCCATGGCGACTTCTTCTTCCAGCGAGCGCGCCTCGGCGATGGGCTGGCGGCCAGCGGCGCTGACGGTTTCAAATGTGCGATTGGCGAGGCGGACAGCGTCGAGCCATGCGCGTTCGATTGCGCTGGGCTCGCGGATTGGCGGCAGGTCCTTGAGCTCGATCTCGTCTTTCAGAAGCATCGTGTCGGCGACCATCTCGCCTTGCGCGTCGTGGACGCGGATGCGCGTGGCGCTGGTCAGCGGAATGACTTTCAGCTGGTCGCTGAGCTTGACGATGTTGAGGGCGGCGGGGTCGTCGG
Source organism: Hyphomonadaceae bacterium (assembly GCA_030696545.1). Lineage (GTDB taxonomy): Bacteria > Pseudomonadota > Alphaproteobacteria > Caulobacterales > Hyphomonadaceae > UBA7672. Next base: position 1,162 of record JAUYSA010000090.1, on the reverse strand, counting down.
TGGTCGCGTTATCGGTGATGAAGGACGAGATGAGCTGCGTCATCTCGCTGAGGCTGGCCTTGCGGGCGTTGACCAGGCTGGAGCGGAATTCGTTCAGCACCAGCGCGCCTGCCATCAGGATGACGAGGCCAGCGAGGTTGGAGGCAAGAATAAGCCGTGCGATCGGAGACAGCAGCAGCGGGCGCGGCTTGGGAGGCGTCTTCGCCCGGCCAGCCTTTCCCGATGCGTCTTTCTCTCGCCTGCGTCCCGCCAGATCGTCCGGCAGGCTCGTCGATGGTTCAGGCTTCCTTATAGCGGTACCCCACGCCGTACAGCGTCTCGATGCCATCGAAGTTGTCGTCGAGGTCGCGGAACTTCTTCCGCAGACGCTTGATGTGGCTGTCGATGGTGCGGTCGTCGACATAGACCTGATCGTCGTAGGCGGCGTCCATCAGCTGGTCGCGGCTCTTCACATAGCCGGGGCGGGTGGCCAGGGCCTGCAGGATGAGGAACTCAGTGACGGTGAGGCGCACGATCTTGCCATCCCACTGGCAGGCGTGGCGGTTGGGATCGAGGACAAGGCGGCCGCGAACGATCGGCTTCTTGTCGCCGTCTTCCGGCGTCGCCGAGGCGCCGCGCGAACGGCGCAGGATGGCCTTTACGCGCTCGCCGAGCAGACGGGTGGAGCAGGGCTTACGGATGAAGTCGTCCGCGCCGATGTTGAAGCCGACGACTTCGTCGATCTCGTCGTCCTTCGAGGTGAGGAAGATCGCCGGGAGGTTGGAGGTCTGCCGGAGTTTCCGCAGCAGCTCCATGCCGTCCATCTTCGGCATCTTCACGTCGAGGATGGCGATGTCGGGCGGCGTCTCCGACAGGCCGGCCAGGGCGGATGCGCCGTCGTGATAGGCCCGGACCTGATAACCCTCGGCCTCGAAGAAGGCGGTGAGCGCTTCCACGATGTTCTCGTCGTCGTCCACGAGGGCGATGGTAGCCATAAGCATTAATCTCCTGGCGGGCGTCCCGCCGCGATGCGTGGGGCACATAATCGGAGGGTGCGCCCGCTAGGGCAAGTGCCACGAACTGCCCATCAACACTAGGGTTTCCAGTCAAAACCGCTCGTCTGGCACGCGAATTGAACCACCCCTGTGACGGGAAGACCGGCACTTGCCGGGTCAGACGCCGA
>JAUYSA010000063.1 GCA_030696545.1 Hyphomonadaceae bacterium | reverse complement strand
TGGGGTGCCCGAAAAGCCAATAACCACGGCCTTGACCAGAGACTAGGTAGCATTGGTCTGACAGCATCCATCACCCTTCCCGCCTAGCTGTCGCGCCGGCCGACCGTTCGGAAGCCGATATGCGAAGAGCCTGTGTCAGGTGGTCCACCCTGACGGGCGGCAGGGCGATAGCGCAGGCAGTAATTATCAGCACACAGGAACGAGCCGCCCTTGATGAGATGCTGGCGCAGTCTGTCGCCGGCAGGCCGACCATCGGCAAACCAGTCGCTCGTCCACTCCCAGACATTTCCGGTCATATCGTAAAGACCAAACCCGTTCGGCTCGAAGCAGCCAACGGGAGCAGTACGAGCCTTGTATCCGTCATCGGCTGCGTCGTTCACCGGGAAGATGCCCTGCCAGACATTTGCGCGCGGCTTGGCTTCGTTCGGCGCGTCGTTGCCCCACTCAAAGCGCGCATCGACGAGCCCTGCGCGAGCGGCGAACTCCCATTCCGCCTCCGTGGGCAAGTCGCGGCCGCGCCAGCGCGCATAAGCCAGCGCGTCTTCGTGGCCGACCTGAACGACTGGGTTGCGCTCGCGACCCGCCAGATTGCTGGCAGGGCCTTCGGGATGGCGCCAGTTGGCGCCTTCAACCAATCGCCACCAGTCTGTCGGATTGCCGAGGCCGACCGCGTCATCACCAGCAAACACCAAGGCGGCTGGCTTGAGTTGCTCCGCCGGCACATCGGGATAGAGCGAGGGATCAGGCGCGCGCTCCACGATGGTGACGTAGCCTGTTGCTTCGACAAACTCCGCGAACTGCGCGTTCGTGACCTCTGTGCGATCAATCGAGAACGGCGCAACCTCAACTTCTCGAGGCGGCCCCTCCTCGTTCAGCTCGGGCTGCGCGCCAACCACGAAGCTGCCGCCGGCCAGCTTCTCATCTCCCTTTGGCCAGTCCGTCGAACAGGAAGCGGACGCGACGGCGACAACTGCCGTTTTATCGGATGGGGAACATCCGACCGTCAGCAGCACGATGGCGAGCGTTGTTTGCTTCAAGCTGCACCTCTGACCGGACATCCTAGAACCGGAGCGTCAGCGTCGCACGAATTGTGTAGCGTTCGCTGATCAATCGTCTGCCGAGACCAGCGTCGGCGACGGACATGCGTCTGAAAATTCCCTTCGTCGCGCACCGATTTCCTTTTGCCTTGCGTTACGGATAGCGGCGCTCATCGGGAAGAACGACGCCAACGTCCTTCGCGTAGTCGTCCCATAACTTGGCAAGTGCATCCCGCCGATCAGGTTGCGCTGCGCCCAGATCATTTGTCTCACCGGGATCTGCCGCAATATTGAAAAGACGCCAGACGCCATCGCCCGGATCGGTCAGCTTCCAGTCGCCCTGACGCAGAACCCGCGATCCTAAAAGTTCTCCGCCGACCGCGTCGAGCGGGCCATAAACCCTGTCGCGAACGCCGCCGAGGTAGCCGATCCAGCTCTTGCCGGTGATCGGCTGAACCTTCCGCCCTTCGAACCATCCATTGTGGTTTGGAATACCGGCAGCCTCGAGCATGGTCGGTGCGATATCGGCGACGGAGAGAAACGCGTTGCTGATCTCGCCTTGGCGGTAAAATCCGGGGAAGCGAATGAAGGCGGCGGCCCGTGTGCCGCCCTCTGTTTCAAAAGCCTTGTGCAGCCAGGACGGCGCGGTGGCGGCCTGCGCCCAGCCTGGGCCGTAACCTACGTAGGAATTTGCCTTGCCGCGATTTGCAAGGCGGTTGTCGGACGCTGCTATCCGAGCACGAACCGCTTCCCGACGCGGTTTGTCGAAGTTGGAGCCCTCCGCTCCATTGTCCGACAGAAAGACGACGACCGTGTTATCCAGTTCGCCTGTTCGCGCGAGTTCATCGAGCACCCGACCGACATTCAGGTCGAGACGATCGACCATGGCTGCGTAAATCTCCATGTCACGGGAAGCCATCTGCTTTTCGCTGTTGGAGAGGCTCGCCCACGAGCCAATGCCGGTCTCAAGCGCATGCACCGGCTTCTTGAGATCGATGAGGCCGAGTTCGGCCTGCCGGTTGAGACGTTCTTCGCGAAGCGCTTCGAACCCCTTGTCGTACCTGCCTCGGTAGCGCGCGATGTCTTCCGGAAGCGCTTGAAGTGGATAATGAGGCGCGCTGAAAGCCAGAAGAGCGAAGAACGGCTTGGACGCGCCGTCAGACTTGGGAGCATCACGCAAAAATCCTATCAGGCGCTCCGCGAATGCATCAGATGAATAGAAATCCTTGGGCAGCGATGTGAGCGTGACGCCATTCTGGCGATAAGTCGCGCCTTTGGACGGATCTACGGACAAATCAGCGCCGAAATGATTTCCCGCGCCCTGAAGCAGCGCAAAACTCTTGTCGAAGCCCCTCGCATGCGGATCCTGTTCCGGCGTAAGGCCAAGATGCCACTTCCCGGACATGAGCGTGCGATAGCCGTTCGCCTGGAGCACTTCGGGAAGCGCAGCAATATCGGTTCTCAGATAGCCTTCATGGCCAGGCTTGCCTCTCTGGTTTGGCGACATCAGTTCGGACATCGACCCGAGACCAGCGCGATGATTGTCAGTGCCCGACATCAGCATCGCGCGCGTTGGCGAGCATGTCGGCGCCGTATGAAAGCCCGTGAAGCGCAGACCCTGATAGGCAAGGCGGTCCAGATTTGGGGTCGATATCTCGCCGCCGAATGCGCCGATGTCAGAATACCCTAGATCGTCCGCGACGATGACAAGGAAATTCGGGCGCTTGGGCGTCTGCGGAGCCGCCGCGACACTTCCCGTCAACGCCGCCGTGAGGCCGGCGCATGTGATAGCCTGGAGAACACGCTGATAATGCCGAAGGCCGGTGGTCAGCATCGCATTCCTCCGCGCGAGCCGCTCCGGGCAGGAAGCGGCGCTCGACCCCAGTTCGCGTAGCACGGCCCCGATGCGACCAAAAGTGGTTGGAAAGACTGCGATATCCGGTCGGTCGAGAGAGCGGGTAGGTGCAACTCCGGAGCGCCTCCGCAGCGACGCGCCGGGAGGGCCGCAGAGTTAGAATGATTGTTTCAATGCAACTCGAATTTTGGCGCAACAAGTAGTTGGCTCGAACGTGGAGCATGCGCTTAGATAAATGGCGTTATGTGTCAGGGCGGCGTTGTGGCAGCCAGCCGTTCGCTAAGCCTTGACGACTAACGCCCGCCCCCACCTATCCGGAAATTTCCGGGCGAGGTTGGCAGAGACTTGTTAGCGTTGGTCTGTCGGGACCGCCAGGCAGACCTAGCTCTCCCGACCGGTTCCGGAATTCAGCGCGAATAGCCCGCTTTTGGGAGCGCTTCGGCGCGTGCTGGCGTCTCTCCCCTCACCGAGGCTGCCGCGTCCGGCCCTATTTCGGGCCGGCGATGGCGAGATCGTCCGCAAAGTCACGCCCGAAGGTCCGGGGATCTGGCGCCACATCGACTACGGGGGGCCGGCCGCATGATGCCCCCTCACCATAAGCAGACAGATGGCGGCCGTTAGGCCAACGGGGCGATGACGCGCTTTCGGCGGCGGCCGCCAGCATACGGATCTAGTGTGGAGAGGCCTGGTGAGTGATCTGCGCCAGCGTATGCGTCGTGCTAGCATCATCTGGACGCCTGCTTGGGCAGACGTCCAGAAGACTATATCGCCTTACCGATTCGTCTGCGCGGTCTGGACCGGCCGAGGAGCTGGATTTGCACGTTCTTTCGCAAGGATCGGCTGCACCACCGACACAACCGGCTTGAACTCGTTCCTGTCCAGGCCACCATCCTTGTTGACGTCGAACTCGGCGAACTTCGGAGCTACCGCAGCGCGAATGCGTGGGTTCATTTCGGCAAGCTGAACTTTCTCATCCTGGTTGTCGTCGAGCGCGCAGAACATGCGGCAGGACAGCATCTCTTTCGTGGCGTCGGCTTCCGCGCCCACGCGTTCGTCTGTCCATTGGTAGAACAGCGACGTGTAGAGCATTTCTTCCCAGGACTGATCGCCCCAGACCACGGTTTGCTTCGGATCAGGGTTGGATCCGCTACGTACCGAATTGTCATACCAGTTGTTTGAAACGATCTTGGCGCCGGCTGGCACTCGGACGGGCTCGTCGAAGTGATAGACGGTCTGCCAGTTGAAATCGAAACGCGGCAGGTTGAGCAGCGTGGTGCGCTTGCCGTCTTTTTCGACCATCTCCAAACGGGCGGCCTGGCCGCGCACATGGGTGTGGAACATCGCCGAGAAGAGGATCGCCTCTTTCGGGAACTGGAGATACGAGACCTCCTTGTGCATGTCCTTGCCCGGCTCGACCTCCATGAAGGG
>JAUYSA010000309.1 GCA_030696545.1 Hyphomonadaceae bacterium | reverse complement strand
CCGATTGCCAAAGATGCTCAGCAGGAACTGGAAGAGATTGATGAAGTCGAGATAGAGGCTGAGCGCACCAAAACTCGTAGCGGCGCCCAGAGCGGCCTGATCGCCGCTAAGTCTGTAGTAGGTCATCTTGAGGCGCTGCGTATCGTAAGCAATCAGGCCTGCGAAGACGAGCACGCCCACAACGCTGACGGCAAAGGAGAGGCCCGGCGGATTCCAGAACATCTGCACTAGCGAGGCCGCAACGAGACCGAACAGGGCAATGATAAGAAAACTTCCAATGCCTGACAGGTCCCTTCTCGTCGTGTAGCCGAAGAGACTCAACGCCCCGAACGCTGAGGCGGCGATCAGGAAGGTGGAGACAAGCGACGCGCCGGTGTAGACCAGCCCCAGCACGCCCAAAGATGCGCCGATCAGTGCGGAGATCGTCCAGTATAGCAAGGTCGCTCCGCTCGCCGAAGGCGAGCGCATCGCGAACATTGAGATCATCATGACGACAAGCGGCGCGAAAACCACGATCATGCCGACGCCCGTGTATCCGGCCAGACGGCTGTCGGGAGTCAGCTGGAACATCAAATCCCGCACCGGGGGTACCATGCTGGTAAGGTAGGCCAGCCCGGCGGACAGAACGAGGCCGAGCGCGACCTTGTTGTAGACGCCAAGCATGAAGCGCCGAAGTCCGAGGTCCACGGACATGTCGGCCGTGGATGGAGCGTGTTCTGCCGTTCCCCCGTCAATATCGGACATGTGAGACTCCCGAGCGGTGTTGCACAGATACTACGCGCAGAACCCGCCTCACCCTGACGTCGATACGCAAGTTTTCGGCAGCCTCGGGCGCCCCAGGGACGTCCATCCCTCGCGGCGATGCATGCCGCTGAGCTTGTTGCAGATTCAGGGAAGCCGGGCGCTTGCCGTGGAACGTTGGAGCGCCGATTGGCTAGACGCTCAGTCCGATGTCAGTTGTTGCGCCAACATTTCCCGAGCTCGGTGGACACGATATTCGATGGACTTCACCGAACAGCCGAGTATCGCGCTCGCCGCAGCCTGCGACATTCCATCGACCGCAGTCAGCATCAATGCGTCCTTGAGGTGGTGAGGCAGGTTGGCCAGGGCGATCGCCAAGTTCGCAAGGTCGTCCCGGACGATCAGACCATCCTCTGGCGACAGCGCTTCGTCCCGAACCAGATCCACGGCCTCAGGGGAGCAGGATCCCATGAGTCTATATCGAACGACAGCGCGCCGCGCGCGATCACGGCACTTGTTCAGCGCGATGGATCGCAGCCACACGCCGAATGACCGATCTGGATCAAAACGGGCGATCGCCTTCCAGGCTGACACAAACGCTTCCTGGACAACGTCGAAGGCTTCTTCTGCGTCAGGAACGCGTCGCCGCACGAAGCGGTAGAGCCCTTCCTTGTGGGCCGTCATCAGGGCAGAAAACGCAGCCCGATCGCCACCGACGGCCCTTCGCGCCAGATCGTCAGCGCCGCCTTCCAGGACGATGCGCCGGAGGGGTGATTCCAATGGTTTGAATGCGTCGATTGCCCGGGTCAAATGCATGGCTGCCCAATCCAACGGTTCTACCGAGAGGCTAGCCAGGGCCTGGGTCGCTCAACTTGACTGGGATCAAGAACGCCCCTGCGAGGTGGAAAGTCTATCTCCTACCGTACGGACCTTTGCTGACGTGGACGGCAATGTGCAGTACGCTCCAAGGACAAAGGCTGTTGGTGCGTATAGCTGGCGAAAGTTGGCGGCCATCGGAGCTCGGGGAGAATGTCTCGTGAAAGATCTCGACCATCGCCTTGGGGCTCTCGGCGATCTCGGGCGGCAGCCGCACTTGAGCGGCCTCGAAGAGGCTGTCTGGGCAGATGTTGATGCTCGCGCCGTTCGGCAGATGCCCACTAGACTCGCGGTCGTGCTTTGTGTCTTGACGGCCCTGACCGCATCCGGCGTCGGTGCAGCGGCAGCCGCGGCCAATGTCCAGCGCACTGCCTTGTCCGTCTTTGCGATTCATCCGGATAACGCGCCCTCCTCTCTCCTTGGCGGATGATGGCCTTGTCTATGATCTGGCGCACGGCGCTTGCTACCGCCATTGTTGCACTCCTGGCCGGGGCGGCCGGCGTTTATGCCGGATTCGCTCTTTTCGGGACGTCAACTCAGCCGGCGTACAACTCGCTCGACGCGATCGTGCATCGTGAACTCAATCTGAGTACGGATCAGGATCGCCAGCTTAGCAAGATCGAGGCGACCTACGCTGACCGCAAGCTTGTGCTTGAAGCCGAGATGCGTTCGGCGACGCGCGAGATCGCAGCAGCGGTCATGGATGACAAGACATACAGTGATCGCGTCCGAAGCGGCATCGGCGCTTTCCACACTGCCATGGGCAAGCTCCAGGAAGAGACAATCCTGCACGTGTTCGAGATGCGGGCCGTCCTTGCTCCGGCCCAACAAACCAAGTTCGACGAAATCGTGCGCGCCGAGCTCCTGCGTTCGGCAGATGACAGTGGATCCGACTGATCGACTGCGCCCAGGGCTTGCCGCAGGTCCTCAAACGCTTTTTGAACCTCTCCCTGCGCGATGGACAAGGCTTGTCGGCTCCGCTGTTCGCCCTGCCCTGAAGTCGCCTGTCAACGCTCCCGCCACCGCCCGGTGCAAGTGTGGTCGTCAAGTGTTGCCCGCATGATGACTGAAGTCCCTCAACCGTCCCTCCATGTCGAACGCGATGACAGTGTACGCATCCACCGCTCCATCGGGCTGCTCCATGCCTGGCGAGCCTCTCGGCATGCCTGGAACCGCAATCCCGCGGACTTCAGCAGGCCGTTGTTCAAGCAAGCGCAGAATATCGTCAGCAGGCACGTGGCCTTCGATAACATAAGCCCCGACTACCGCCGTATGGCAGGAACCTAAGCCAGCTGGAACGCCCAGTCTGCGTTTGAAAGCCGGGAGATCCGGTGCATCAATCATCGTCACGCGAAAGCGGCCCGTCGTCTGTACGATCTCTGTCCAGACATGGCAGCAGGGACAGCCAGTATCCCGGCTGACCTGCATGTCATAGATCCGCGGCGCTTGCTGGCACGCGGCAACACCCGCAGTGGCGCCGAGCACGGTTGAGGCGGACAGCCACCGTAGCACCGTCCGCCGTCCGAGTTGTGCGTTTTCGGCCATTTGGTCTCTTCCTGAACTCGCCTACTGCTTCACAATCCGGCTGATCTTCGTGGGCTCAGCGGCGCTCATGAGATCGAACACGACCATGTCGCCGACCTTGAGGTCCTTCAGGATGGCTGGATCGGTCGTGGTGAAGCCCATGCTCATGGCATCCCATTTCACTTCGGGTATGGCCTGATGTTCCAGCGTCACCGCGCCTGCTTCGGCATTGATCGCAACGATCTTGCCCATGCTGGTGATGGGACCGGCCGCAGCTGGCGCCTCGGCTGCCATGGGCATGTCAGCCATTGCAGGCGCGGACGGCGTTTCAGCGACAGGCGCCGAAGCTGCGAGGTCCGGCGCCTGGGGTGAACACGCCGCCATCGCCAGTACGCTCAATGTCATCATCAAAGTGGTCTTCTGCATCTTAATCTCCAAAGGGTGCGATCCGCGTTGTTGCCGACGCCGTGTGGGTGCGGCCGCGGCGCCGGATCATGAGGTAAGCCGCGGGAATAACAAAGAGAGACAGCAGCGGTGCGGTGATCATGCCGCCAACCAGCGGCGCAGCAATCCGGCGCATGACTTCCCCACCAGCGCCGCCCGTCCACAGGATCGGCAGGAGACCGGCAAGCACCACAGCGACCGTCATGGTTTTCGGACGGAGGCGAAGCAATGCCCCTTCACGGATCGCGGCGACGACAGTCACGTCATCAAGCGGCTCCCCCCGTCGCGCGCGGTCGTCCAGGGCATTGCGCAGATAAAGGAGCATGACCACGCCAAACTCGGCTGCCAGGCCTGCCAAAGCGATGAACCCCACACCGACAGCGACCGACAGATCATAGCCAAGCAGGTAGACAAGCCAGATGCCGCCTGTGAGTGCAAACGGGATGCTAGCCATGACGATCAATGCCTCGTCGAAACGTCGGAAGGCCAGGTAGAGCAGTAGGAACACGATGACCAGCGTCACCGGGCCGATCACGGCAAGGCGCTCGCTTGCGCGGGCAAGGTATTCGAACTGGCCGGAATAGCTGGCCGTGACCCCAGCTGGCAGTTGAGCCTGCGCGATAGCAGCTTTCAGATCGCCAACTACCGAGGCGATGTCACGGCCGCGCACGTCGACATAGACGAAGGCTGCCAGGCGGCCATTCTCGCTCCGGATCATCGAAGGTCCGTCGGCGACGCGGATGCGGGCGACATCGCTTAGCGTCAGGAACAGCCCGGTGTCGGTGACGATCGGCAACTGGGCGAGCCGTTCAGGCGTGTCGCGCAACTCACGCGGATAGCGCAGGCTGATCGGATAGCGCGCCCTGCCCTCGACGAACTGACCGATCACCTCGCCGCCAATCGCACCGGAGACGATCTCCTGCACGTCAGCGATATTGAGCCCTAGGCGGCTCGCCGCCACACGATCGATTTCGACGTCCAGGAAGCGGCCGCTGCCGAGGCGCTCGGCTGCGGCCGAGGAAACACCCGGCACGGCCTTGGCGAGCTGCTCCACCACGCGCGCGGCCTGGTCGAGCGCGCCGAGCTCTGCGCCAGACAGCTTCACGCCAATAGGGCTTTTGACGCCGGTCGCCTGCATGTCGATGCGGTTCCGGATTGGCGGCACCCAGACATTGGTCAAACCAGGCACGCGCACACGCGCATCGAGTTCCGCGATGATGCCGTCTGTAGTCATGCCGGGACGCCATTCGGAAAGCGGCTTCAGCTGGACCGTCGTCTCGAACATTTCGAGCGGCGCGGGGTCCGTCGCCGTCTCCGCGCGTCCCGCCTTGCCAAAGACCCGTTCGACCTCGGGCACCGTCTTGATGAGGCGGTCGGTCTGCTGGAGGAGTTCAGAGGCCTTGGCAGCGGACAGGCCCGGCAGCGCCGTTGGCATATAGAGCAGATCGCCCTCGTCCATGGCCGGCATGAACTCCGCGCCAGAGCGCGCGAGCGGCCATGCTGCGGTCGCCAGTGCCAGCACTGCAGCGGCAATGATCAGGCCTGGCCGCTTGAGGGCGAGGTCCAGCGCCGGCCGGTAGACCGCGGCCAGAGCCCGGTTCACCGGATTTGCGCGCTCATCCGGAATGCGTCCCCGGATCCAGTAACCCATCAGGACAGGCGTCAAGGTGACGGCGAGGCCGGCTGCCGCCGCCATGGCGTAGGTCTTGGTGAAGGCGAGCGGCGCGAACAGCCTACCCTCCTGCGCTTCCAGCGTGAACACGGGCAGGAATGAGAGCGTGATGATCATCAGGCTGAAGAACAGCGCTGGCCCGACCTCAAGCGAGGCGTCCGTGATGACCCGCCAATGATCGGCGCCTGTCGGCATATGCCCGCCATGGTCTGCGCGCCACTGCTCCAGTCGCTTGTGCGCGTTCTCGACCATGACGATTGCCGCATCGACCATTGCGCCAATGGCGATCGCGATGCCGCCGAGCGACATGATGTTGGCCTCGACCCCCTGCGCGCGCATGACCAGAAAGGCTGCCGCGATGCCGAGCGGCAAGGTCACGATGGCCACGAGCGCCGACCGGAGGTGGAAAAGGAACAGTGCGCAGACCAGCGCGACGACGATGAATTCTTCGATCAGTTTGTGGGAGAGGTTCTCGACCGCCCGATCGATCAGGCCTGAGCGATCATAGGTCGTGACAACCTCGACGCCCGCCGGAAGCCGCTCTTTCAGGCTTTCCAGCCTGGCCTCAACGCCTGCGATGACCTCGCGTGGATTGGCGCCGGAACGCATGACAATGACGCCGCCCGCAACTTCACCTTCGCCATCGAGTTCGGCAATTCCGCGCCGCATCTGTGGACCGACTTCGACCCAGGCCACGTCGCCGAGCGTTACTGCAGTGCTAACACCCGCCGCCTTGATGGGGATGCTCTGAAAATCCTCCAGGGTCCGCAGATAGCCGCTTGCGCGCACGACGTGCTCGGCCTCAGCGATCTCTATGGACGCTCCGCCCGCTTCCTGGTTGGCCCTCGCCACGGCGTCAGCCACCATCCGTTGCGAGACGCCATAGCCGGCCATCTTCTGCGGATCGAGGACGATCTGGTATTGCCGGACCATGCCGCCGATGGGGGCGACTTCAGCGACGCCCGGCACGGACTTCAGTTCGAACGCCAGTAGCCAATCCTGCAACGCGCGAAGCTGACTGAGGTCGTGACCGCCTGTGCGGTCGACCAGCGCATACTGGTAAATCCAGCCGACCCCCGTTGCATCAGGACCAATGCTCGAGCGCGCCGCCTCAGGCAGGCGCTCACGGGCCTGGCTTATGTATTCGAGCACGCGCGAGCGCGCCCAATAGAGATCGACGCCTTCCTCGAAAATCACATAGACGAAGCTGTCGCCAAAGAAGGAATAGCCTCGGACACTGCGCGCGCCTGGCACGGACAGCATCGCCGTACTCATGGGATAGGTCACCTGGTCCTCGACAATCTGCGGCGCTTGCCCCGGATAGCTGGTCCTCACAACAACCTGTACGTCCGAGAGATCCGGCAAGGCGTCGACGGGTGCTGACCTGATCGCCAACGCGCCTGCGCCCGCAAGCGCAAGCGCTGCGATCACGACGAGGAAGCGGTTGGCGACTGACCAGCGGATGATGGCAGCAATCATCGCGCAGCGCCGATCTTGCGAAGGGCCGTCAACTCATAGCCGGCGCCGACCTTGCGAAACGAGAATTCCACTGCATCGCCTACGGCAATGGAGCGTTCGACCGCGCCCCAGCCAAACGCCATGGTCATCTCCGGCCAGCTGAGCTGCGGCACCGGCGCGTGCGCGAGCGTGACGCCGCTGGCGTCGATGGCCGTTACCTGACCTGTCGCTGTATAAGTCTCTGGCGCATCCGACGATGTCCCGCGCAGGCGTTCAAGCACGCCCGTCAGGTTGGCCTCGGAGTCGATCAGGAATTGTCCGGACGCTACGACGCGCTGGCCTTCGGCGACGCCTGACGTGATCTCAAGGCGATCGCCAAAGGCCGCACCGAGCGTCACTTCAACCGGCTCAAATCCTCCATTGTCGCCCGCAACGATGACAAGCGCCCTTCGACCTGTGCGGATCACGGCTTCGGCGGGCACAGTGATCGCATCTTTTGCTGCGGCGGCAGACAAGGCCACATCGCCTGTCATGCCGGGCCGGAGCCGGCCGTCACGATTGTCGAGCGCGACCCGCACGTCGACGGTGCGATTTGCGAGATTGGCAGCCGGGAGAATTGCGTCGATGCGGCCGGCGAAGTTCTCGCCTGCAAAAGCTGGAAAGCTCACACGCGCGGTGGCGCCGGGCTTCAAACCACCGATGGCGCCTTGCGGCACCGACGCCACCAGCCAGACCGGCGACAGCCCACTGATCGTGGCGATCGGCGCACCCGCTCCAAGCGCTGCGCCGGGGCGTGCATCGAGTGTAACCAGGGCGCCCGAAGCAGGCGAGCGCACCGTGAAGCTGGTGGCCGCGACATTGCGCCGTTCGGCCGCTGCAATTGCCTCCTGGGGAATACCCAGCGCATCGAGCCGGCGGCGCGCTGCGGCCGCAAGCGGCGCGTCGGCTCCCGCACGTAGCGCGAGATACTCGGCCAGGGCCCCGCTCCAGGCTGGAACCCGGATGTCGACCAAGGGATCGCCCACGCGCACGACATCGCCGACGGCGCGGCCATGGCCGCGATCGACGAAACCCTCCTGCTTGGCCTGCACCGTCGCAAGGGAGCGATCATTATAGGTTAGCGTGCCGGAAGCCCGGACCATGGCTGTCGCCAATGTCCGCTCGACAGTGGAGAAACGGACACCCAGGTTCTGCACGACACCGGGGCTGATGACGACGCCTGCCTGCGCCTGTGGCTCGCCCGCATAACGTGGCACGAGCTCCATAT
>JAUYSA010000304.1 GCA_030696545.1 Hyphomonadaceae bacterium | reverse complement strand
TGCTGCCGTTCGTGATCGCTGGCGTCGTCGTCCTGCACATCTGGGCGCTGCACGTTCCGGGCAACAACAACCCGACCGGCGTTTCGGTGAAGGACGTCAAGAAGGACACGCTTCCGTTCCACCCGTACTACACGGTGAAGGACGGCTTCGCGATCATCCTGTTCCTCATCATGTTCGCGCTGTTCGTGTTCTACTTCCCGAACGCGCTCGGCCACGCCGACAACTCGATCGAGGCGAACCCGCTGCAGACGCCGGCGCACATCGTGCCGGAATGGTACCTGCTGCCGTTTTACGCGATCCTGCGCGCCGTCAACTTCAACGTCGGCCCGATCGATGCGAAAGTGCTGGGCGTGTTCGCGATGTTCGGCTCGATCCTGATCCTGTTCGTGCTGCCGTGGCTCGACACCTCGAAGGTGCGCTCGATGCGCTACCGCCCGGTTGCCCGCTCGCTGTTCGTGGTGTTTGTGTTCGCCTCGATCGGCCTCGGCTTCTGCGGCGCCAACGATCCGGACAAGTTCGTGTTCAACTACGGCCCGGACAAGGTGGCGCTGGTTTACACCGACACCAACGGCCAGCCCGTGCGCGAGGTCAGCAATGACTATGCGGCGCTGAAGGCCAAGCAGGTGGCCCTGCCGCCGACAGCTGGCGCGGCGATCGAGGTTCACTCGGAAGGCTTCAAGTGGCTGTGGCTCTCCCAGATCCTGGGCGCATATTACTTCATGTACTTCCTGGTTCTGCTCCCGCTTCTCGGGGTTATCGAGAAGCCGAAGCCCAGGCCTGCCTCAATTGCTGATAGCGTCCGCAAGAAACACGGTTCGGCGCCTGCCGCCGCTGTAGCTGCGGAATAGGGAGAGAGAGATGCGTATCGCGAAACTCGCTCTCGCTGGTCTTGCGGCTCTTGCCGCCGGCGCCAGCGCGCTTCCGTCCCTGGCGCAGGAGCATGCCGCTCCAGCTGCTGGCGGTGAAGCTGAACATGCTGCCGCTGGCGGTGGGCATCACATGCTCGAACCCAAGGGCGGCTGGCCGCACGAGGATTACTTCGGCACGTTCGACCAGAACCAGCTGCAGCGCGGCTTCAAGGTCTATAAGGAAGTCTGCTCGTCCTGCCACGGCATGAAGCTGCTGTCGTTCCGAAACCTCGGCGAACAGGGCGGCCCGTTCTACGACGCGCGCTTTCCCAATCCGAACGACAACCCTGTCGTCAAAAAACTCGCCAGCGAGTTCACCGTGTCGAAACTCGACCCGGACTCAGGCGATTCCGTCGACGTACCTGCCATAACCTCGGACCGTTTCCCGAACCCGTTCGCGAACGACATAGCGGCGCGCGTCGGCAATGGCGGCGCGCTCCCGCCGGACTTTTCGGTCATCGCAAAGGCGCGCCATGGTGGCGCTGGATATATCTATTCGCTGCTGAACGGTTACGCTGAGCCGCCTGAAGGCCTGAACGTGAACCCCGGCCAGCACTACAACGCGTACTTCCCGGGCGATACGGGCAGCCAATGGAGCGGGGATCCGCGCCACAAACCGCCCGGCGGCTTCCTCGCAATGGCCTCGCCGCTGGAATTCGCAGAGGTTGGCTTCGACGACGGCACGCCCACCACGAAAGAGCAGATGGCGCAGGACGTCGCCGTCTTCCTTGCCTGGGCTAGCGATCCGAAAGCCGTGGCGCGCAAGCAGATGGGCGCGGCGGTTATCCCGTTCCTGATCCTGCTCTCGATCCTCGTCTTCCTGTCCTACAAGGCGCTCTGGCGGAACATCGAACACTAGAGCCCTGAGATCGCGTTATCCCGCCGCGAAGAAGTCGCGGCGGGAAATGCCTTTTATTTCGTTCAACCCTGACAATCCGGCTCCGCTACCCGCATCTGCAAATGCGGAGCCCTTTACGATACGCCGCAAGGCGTATTCCGGGATCCGCTGCAACCGTCGGGGCTGTCGGTTTGCGCGGGTCCCGGATTCCATCGCGGGGCTGGAATGAATGAGGCCTCCGTTTCCTCACCGTCCTCGCTCGTGCGGAAGCTGTTCGGCGCTAGCAGCTTACCCGTATTTCCTCCGCGAGGCTTGAAGCGCTACGGTGGCGAATGACCAACTGGACACTCGGCATCATCGGCGGCTCCGGCCTCTACCAGATCCCCGGCATTGAAAACGGCCGCTGGGAGACGATCACCTCGCAATGGGGCGTGCCCTCGGATCAGGTTTATCGCGGCAAGCTGCACGGCATTGATCTTGTCTTCCTGCCGCGCCACGGGCGCGGGCATCGGCTTGGGCCGACCCAGCTCAACTATCGCGCCAACATCGACGTGATGAAGCGGGCAGGTTGCACCGACCTGCTGTCGCTGTCCGCTTGCGGATCACTGAAACAGGAGTTTGCGCCCGGTGACTTCGTTATCGTGGATCAGTTCATGGATCGAACGTTTGCACGCGAGAAAAGCTTCTTCGGCGAAGGTGTGGTTGCCCACGTTTCGATGGCCCATCCCGTATCCTCCCGCATTGCCGGTTTCGCGGCAGAGGAATCCGCAGCGCTTGGCATTACAACGCACAAGGGCGGAACCTATCTCGCCATGGAAGGTCCGCAGTTCTCGTCGCTGGCTGAATCGAAACTCTACCGCTCATGGGATTGCGCGGTGATTGGCATGACCAACATGCCCGAAGCCAAGCTCGCTCGCGAAGCGGAGCTTCCCTATGCAACTGTTGCGATGGTGACGGACTATGATTGCTGGCACGAGGAAGTCGCCGCCGTTTCCGTTACCGACGTGTTGAAAGTTCTCCATGGCAATGCCGAGCGCGCATCAGCCCTCGTCGGACGTATCGCAAAGCGGCTTGCAGCCTCGCCCAGAACGCCGGATCCCGATGGCATCGACACATGCCTTGACCACGCGATCATCACCGCGCCGCAGTTCCGCGACCCCATGCTGGCGAAGAAGCTGGAGGCTGTCGCTGGGCGGGTGTTGAGGGCTTGACGGAAACGGAGGGGTACTCCCACATCCCGGGCGCGGCGGGGAAGAGAGTTTAATGCCCGACAACCTCTTGTTGTTCATCGGGATGACCACGCTGGTCAGCCTCGCACCCGGCCCCAACGTCATGTTCATCATGTCGCAAGCGGCCCTGCGCGGGCATCGCGCCGGCATCATGGCCGGGTTCGGCATCCAGGTCGCGAACGTTGTCTATTTCGCGCTTACCGCAGTCGGACTGGCGGGCCTCATTGCGACCTCACCCTTGGCCTTTTTCGTGTTGAAATGGGTGGGCGCGGGTTATCTTGCGCTTATCGGCACGCTCGCCCTGATCCGGTCTTTCAAGAAGCATGTTCCGCTAGACGCCGACCAGCCGGCGCCGGTGATCGCCGTTGGCCGGGGCGCATTTTTCGACGGGCTGATGCTCGGCTTTGGCAACCCGAAGACAATCATCTGGTTCATCACCCTGCTGCCGCAGTTCATCGACGCCAGCGGACACGTTCTCAGCCAGACGCTGGTGATCGGCGTGGTTGGCACGCTGATCGATATGGCGGTTCAGTGGATGTACACGCATCTTGGCGGGTCGTTGTCGCGCTTTCTCGGCAAGCCGGATATCCGCAAGTGGTTCGAGCGCGGCGTTGGCGTTGTGTTCATCGTGCTGGCGTTGCTCGTCGCATTCGGCCTCAGGCAGCATGCGTGATGTGGAGGGGTTGATGGGCAAGCCGCGCCTGCATATCGGCGACAAGAATTACTCCTCATGGTCGATGCGGCCCTGGCTGGCGCTGCGCGTCGGCGGAGTTGCGTTTGAGGAAGTGCTGCATCCGCTTCCGGAAATGGGCGGCGCCAAGCCAGCCTTCGGCGCGATCTCCCCTAACGCGCGCGTGCCCGCACTTGAGCTTGAAGATGTCACCATCGCCGAAAGCCTCGCCATCTGCGAATGGGCGGCCGAGCAGAACCCGTCACTCTGGCCTAAAGGCTCCAGCGATCGCGCGCTGGCGCGCTCTGCTGCGTCGATCATGCATTCTGGATTTCCGAACCTTCGCAATGACGCGCCAATGAACATCCGCCGGCGCACAGACGCGGCTCGCATGACTCAGGCAGGCCTCGACGATGCCGCGAAGGTGGACGAACTGTGGAGCGGCTGGCTGAAGCGTTCTGGCGGTCCGTTCCTGTTTGGCGATTATTCGGTGGCCGACGCCATGTATGCGCCTGTCGTCACCCGCTTCATCACCTATGCCATTCCGCGCTCGGCCGAGGCCGATCGCTATATGAACCGGATGGTCGCCGAGCCGCATATGGCGGCGTGGATTGCGGCAGCGGAAAAGGAAACGCGTCAGCTGCCCCGATCCGACATTGCCTAGTCACAGACGCCCCGCAATTCTGGCGCACGGCAATTCTGGACTGAACGAGCCGAACGAAACGAGCAGGGACGACCATGGAACTCAAGGACGCCATCCGCACCATCCCCGACTTCCCCAAGCCGGGGATCATGTTCCGGGACGTCACCACCCTGATGGGAAATCCGCGCGCGTTCCGTCAGGCTGTCGACGAACTGGTGCAGCCCTATGCCGGCTTGAAGATCGACAAGGTGGCGGGGATCGAGGCGCGGGGCTTCATCCTGGGCGGGGCAGTCGCGCACCAGCTTTCGGCCGGCTTCGTGCCGCTGAGGAAGAAGGGCAAGCTGCCCCACAACGTCATCACCGAAAGTTACGAGCTCGAATACGGCGTCGACTCGATGGAGATGCACACCGACGCCATCGCGCCCGGGGATCGCGTGCTTCTGGTGGACGACCTGATCGCCACGGGCGGCACGGCGCTAGCGGCCATCAAGCTGCTGCGGAAGGCCGGGGCCAAGGTCCATGGAGCGGCATTTCTCGTCTGCCTGCCGGAACTTCAGGGCGACACCAAGCTGACCGCCCAGGGCATCGACGTCAGCTATCTGGTGTGGTTCGCCGGGCATTAACCAGCCTGTGGAAAAGCCCATTTTCAGCGGGTTCAGGCGCGACCATTGACCCGGTCGGCCCCAGACGCCACCTATGCGGACTACGATCCCCTTGGAGCTCCCATGACGATTCGGTTCGACGACGATGATGATGGCGAAGACGCTTCCTCGAAAAAGGATGAGTCCCCGTCGTCCATGATGGAGAAGGCTCTTTTCGATTCCCGCACGATCCTTCTGACCGGCGAGATCAACGACAAGATCGCCCGTTCGGTCAGTGCTCAGCTGCTGGCGTATTCGGCTGTCAGCGACAAGCCGATCCTGCTCGTCCTGTCCTCGCCCGGCGGTCACGTCGAGAGCGGCGATATGATCCATGACATGATCAAGTTCGTCCGGGCGCCGGTGAAGATCCTCGGCACGGGCTGGTGTGCATCGGCTGGCGCCCTGATTTATTCGGCGGGCAAGAAAGAGAACCGCTTCTGCCTGCCCAACACCCGCTTCCTGTTGCACGAACCCCGCGGCGGCGTCGGCGGCCAGGCTTCGGATGTCGAAATCCAGGCGCGCGAGATCATCAAGATGCGCGAGCGCCTGAACCAGATCTTTGCCGATGCGACAGGCCAGACGATCGAGCGCATCAAGAAGGACACCGATCGCGATCACTGGATGAGCGCGAAGGAGGCCGTGGAGTACGGCCTTGTGGGCAAGATTGTGACTTCCCACAAAGAAATCCTCTAGTCGCCTCCACATTTCATGATTTCGCATCAGCCCATCGTGCGCGCATAATCGCGCGCGATGGAGCTGTGGGACGGCATACGCCTCTGGGTCAGCAGGACGGACTGGCGCAGACATGCGCCTGCCGCTGGTTCTGTCATTGCCCACGGCGTCGTCGGAACTGCTGTGGTCGCGATGATGGCCGCTTCCGGCAAGCCTGAACGGGCGCGTCCGCCAACCCCGCCTCCTATGTCCGTCTCGCTGATCGCGGACTCGGCTCCGCTTCCGGTACGCCCACTCACGCCGCGCCCTGCACCTCAACCAAAAGCGGAGTCTGGCGGTACGGCCCCGCCAGCGTCCGCCCCGCCGCGCAAGGATGACAGGCCGACCTCCAGCACTGTCCCGCCGCCCGCGCCGACGGCCAGCAACGACACCGTCTATCTCGGTCCATCTCCTTTCGCCCAGTATGCGCCAACTGGCGGGCTAAAGGGGCTGGCGAACCTCGACCCTTGCGCGCCGTCCCGATACGGCCCGCGTCCCCGCGAATGCTCGCAATTGGTTGCCAAAGTAGGGTCGATGGATTCGGTGGTTCCTCTGTCGAAGGAGCAGCGGGCCGCGCAGCACGGCGAGTTCATGCCGACCTGCGCCTATGCGGTAGGCTGCGAAGGCGGCGAGTGGATATCCACCAATGGCACACGAAGTGTCGCGGGAACGCGCATGGCTGGGGGTGTCGAAAGCGTCGGCGGGATTACCGATACGGTCGGCCGGCTGGGCTTCAATCCAGACCATTTTGATCGTGGCTTCGGAAACTAGTACCCTCCCTGGATGGGGCTTCCGGTGCGCCTTGGACAGTTGATGGAATGGCCCGGCTGGCGCCGGCATGGCCCCGCTGCCGGCTCTGTCGCGGCCCATATTGTTGTCGCGGTTGTAATCACGGCCGCGCTGGCTGCTGCAGGTCATCCAGTGTCTCCGTTGGCGCCGATGCCGGAGAAGGCCACACTTGAAGTTGCGCTGGTCGCGGAGTCGTTGCCTGTACCGAGCGAGCGGGCCCCAGAAGCTCCCAGACCTGCGCCATCTCCCAGATCGACGGACGCAGGCGATGCACCACCGGCTCGCAAGGATCAACGGCCACAACCCGTCACGTCAACGCCCGCTCCCGAGCCAACGACAGGCGACACCGTCTATCTCGGTCCGTCGCCGTTTGCCCGCCCAGCACCGAAGGGCGGCCTTGAGGGACTGGCGACCAACGATCCATGCATGGCGCGGGTGGGCATCAAGCCGAAGGATTGCGCCACGAACTGGAAGGCTGCCGTCGGCAGCATGGACAGCGCCATGCCGCGTTCCAAGCAGGAGTTGCAGCGCTACCACGCCGACTTCATGACGCCGTGCCCATGGAAGGTTGGATGCGAACCTACGGACGGTGTTCTCAACAATGGCGCGCGCAGCTTCGGCCGCACCTCGCCCATGGCTTCCGGCGCAGGCGGCGTGCAGGGGATCAACGAACTCGTCGGCCGGCGGCCGCAGAAGCCGGATTTCGTTGACCCCGGATTCGGCGACTAATCGAAGATGTCGAAAAGATCGAATCCGCCACGGCGCTTGCGGCGGCCGTCGCGGCGATCGTCGTCGTCGCCATCGTAGCGGTGACGCTTGCTCTTCTCGTCATAGGGATGCTCGTTCCGCCACTTGTCCGGATCGCGCTGAAACTGGTTCACTTCCTCGTGGAAGCGGCGTTGAGCCTGGACCTGCTTTTCCGATTCCTCGCGCTCCTGAACGAGCAGCTTGTCGAGTTCGCCCCGGTCCAGCCACACGCCCTTGCAGGTTGGGCAGATGTCGATGTCCACGCCTTCGCGCGTGATTTTCTGCATCTGGGAATTATCGTTTGGGCAGAGAAACAGGGGCAAGCAATCCTCCTCGAGAGCAAACTCAAGCAGCAGGTAAGGCGTATGTCGCGTTACACAAGTTTCGTTCGCGACAGACGGATGATAAGTGCGTTATCGGTCTCGCTGAATTTTGCGGAACGGCGATTACACCGAACCAAACCAGTCTTCGCGCCCGCGCCTGATGCCCCGTCTCGAAAGGTTGGTTGCCTGTGAACTATCGACACGCCTTTCACGCCGGGAATTTCGCCGATGTGGTGAAGCACATCGCCATGGCTCTGTGCTTTGACCGGCTGAACTCCAAGGAGGCGCCGTATCGCTATATCGATACCCATGCCGGCATAGGCCTTTATGACTTCGCTAGCGACGAGTCAGGACGCAGTCCCGAGTGGAAGAATGGCATAGGCCGTATCTGGGAGGCCGAGCCCGGAGCGCCCGAAAATGTTCGTGCTGCGCTGGCGCCGTGGATGAGCGTGATCCGAAGGTTGAACGCGGACAGCCTTCAGCATTATCCCGGCTCTCCCGTGCTGGCGGCGGAGATGATGCGTAAGGGCGACGCGCTGCGGCTTTGCGAGTTGCACCCGCCCAGCGCTGAATTGTTGCGTCAAGCCATGGGGCGGGACAAGCGGGTGAAGATCGAGGAACGCGACGGCTTTGATGCGCTTCCCGCCTATCTTCCTCCGCCTGAGCGGCGCGGCCTGGTCCTGATCGATCCGCCGTTCGAGGTCGGTACATCCGAGCGCAAGAAGGATTTCGACTGGATGCTGACAGCTGCGGCGAAGGCCGTGAAGCGTTGGCCGCTGGGCGTCTATGTATTTTGGAGGCCTATCAAGGACCCTGACGCAGTCGTGGCTTTCGACAGCGAACTGGCCAGTATGCTGATCGAGCAGGGCGGAATTCCTGCGGAGAAGCTGCTGGTTGCCGATCTATGGGTGCGCGCGATCGGCCCCGGATCGCTGGCCGGCGCAGGCGTGGTTATTGTGAACCCGCCATTCGGCGTTGCGGAAAACCTGCGTACCGCGCTGCCATGGCTTTGCGATCTGATGAAGCAGGGCGACGGCGCGGGGTGGCGCGTCGAAACGGCAGCCGAAGCCTGAATTGGTACGGCGTCTAGCGGAACAGCGAACGCCAGAAGGAAGGCTTGCTGTTGGCGGGGCGCATGGCGCGCCAGTCAACCTGCGCCGGGCGGTCTTGCGTCAGACGCATAGCAACCGTCACTGGCGAAAGCGCATCCGCAGCGGCCCAGCCGGCATTGCGAGCGGCGTATTCGGAGGGATAGGCGCGACGCGTGATCAATACGCGACCGTCCGGGCTCAGCACGCTGTAGCACCAGTCGGAACCGCGTCCGGACGTCTTAACCCTGAGAGTTCTGTTGCTCATGGTCCAGCAGCTGCAAGTTTGCTGCCGCGCCGTTTAACCCTGCTTGCCGAGTCAGCTCGCGTAGTCGTACTGGCCGCCCTTCCGAAGCGCTTCCTGATAAGCGGGGCGGGCGTGGATGCGGTCGAGGAACGCTTTAACCATCGGACGTGATTTCGCCCCGGCGCGCGCGGATGCCGCTTCAAGAGGGAAACTCATCATGATGTCGGCGGCCGTAAAGGCTCCGCCAGCGAACCATTCGGACTTGGAAAGCTCGGTGTCCCAGTAGTCGACGTGCATGCGCACCTGGGGATCAGCCACCCGCTCGTTGGCCTTGTTCGCGATGCTCTTTACCACGCCGCGCATCAGGCCGGGGACGTTGTCTGGCAGGCGCGTAAAGATCAGCTTCAGCAGCAGGGGCGTCATCGCCGACCCCTCGGCGTAGTGCAGCCAATAGGTGTAGCGCAGGCGTTCCTCCGTGCCCGGCGCCGGAATGAGACGGCCTTTGCCATGGCGCTCGAGGACGTATTCGATGATCGCGCCGGTTTCGGCGATTGTACGCCCATCCTCCGTTATCACCGGCGACTTGCCGAGCGGATGAATGGCTTTCAGGGCCGGGGGCGCCAGCATGGTGTTCTTGTCGCGCTCATAGCGTTTGACCTCGTAGAGGACGCCCAGTTCCTCGAGCAGCCAGAGCACGCGTTGCGAGCGGGAATTGTTGAGGTGGTGGACGGTGATCATGTGCGGCTCCCCTGACAGTACGGGAGTGAGAAGCGAACGGATCAGAAGTCAATCATTCCGTTGCGTAGCGAGGCTCAGGGATCAGTGTGGTGATGGGGTTTCATCAGTTGGCCGCGTTCGGTTATGAAGATGGTGATCAGCGCCAGCGAGCCGACGATGGCGTGGCCGATGAAGATCGGCGTAACCGTGCCGTCAAACTGCCGTGCAACCAGGCCGCCGATCGAGGCGGACACGAATGAAGACGCGAAGCCGATAAGCGCAGCCCCCGAACCGGCCAGCGCGCCGAGCGGTTCCATGGCGATGGCGTTGTAGTTCGGCCCCTGAAATCCGATGCAGAAAAAGGCCAGGATCACGAGCGTGTAAAACAAAGCGAAGGGGACCGGCCCCTGCATGGCGATGACGGCGTGAGTGATGCTGATCACCACAAAAGCAATCAGGGCTGCGTGCGAGATCAGCCGCATACCCAGCCGCTCGACAAGGCGGGAGTTGATCAGGTTCGACACCGACATGGCGACAGCGGCGCCGGCAAACCAGAGCGCGAACCAGTCTCCGGTATCATAGACTTCGTGATAGAGCTGTTCCGAAGCAGAAATGTAGCTCATCAGGCCGCCGAACAGGAAGCCGGATGCGATCGTATAGCCGAGCGCTTCTCGCGTCTTGATGACCTTCAGATAGTTCCCGAACATGGTCGGCAGGTTAAGCGGAACCCGCCTCTCTTTCGGCAGCGTCTCGGGCAGGCGCAGCAGCACCCAGAGGAACATGATGACCCCAAACACGGCCAGCACCCAGAAGATGCCATGCCAGGTCATCACCTTCAGCATCAGCTGGCCGAAGAAGGGCGCAACGATCGGCGCCGACATGAACACGATCATCACCAGCGACATGACCTTGGCCATCTGGCGGCCGGCATAGAGGTCGCGCGCGGCTGAAACGGCGATGACGCGCGATCCGCCGGCGCTCGCGCCCATGAAGGCGCGCGCCCAGATCAGCAGCTCGAAGGTCGGTGCGTAAACGCACATGATGGCGGCGACGACATAGAAGAACAGCGAGACGAACAACACGCTGCGGCGCCCGAAGCGGTCGGTCAGCGGTCCGTAGAACAATTGTGAGACGCCGAAGCCGAGCATGTAGGAGACGATGATCAGTTGCCGGTCGTTCTCCTCGCGCACCTGGAAGTCTGCGCCCATCTGCGGCAGGGCAGGCAGCATGATGTCGATCGCCAGTGCGTTGAGCGCCATCAGCATCGCGGTCAACGCCACGAACTCCCACAGCGGCAAGCGCCGGGTAGGCGGGGACGATGCCGACTGGGAGGTTGAGTCGGGGGCCACGGGGTGATTGCTCACATCAGCTGATGGGGCGGGGTTTAGCGACCTTTGCTTACGCTGGGTAGGGCGTAGCAATGCGTTGCGGGAAGTATTTTCCGGACATTCATCCCCTTTCATCTCAGGATAAGGGCGGTCTATGCTTTCCCATCTGCGGGAGGGCTTTCCATGAAACTTCGGCTTGTTGGCGGCGCGGCTATGGCCGCCAGCCTCGTCGCGGCGTTGGCTTTTGCGCAGGAAGCGCCGCAGGCGCCGGCCGCGGGAGACGAGAAGCCGAAATGGGACGTTGCCGCCCCGCCGCTTCCGACGCGAATGGTCAACATCAATGTCGATGAAGGCACGTGGATGGACGTTGATGTCAGCCCGGACGGGAAGCTGATCGCGTTCGACCTGCTGGGCGATATCTACACGATGCCGATCACTGGCGGTGCGGCGACGCGGATCGCCGAAGGCCTGCCATTCGAGATGCAGCCGCAATTCTCCCCCGATGGCAAACGTATTGCCTTCACCAGCGATCGCGGCGGCGGCGACAATATCTGGGTGATGAATGTCGATGGGTCCGACAAGCGGCCACTGACGAAAGAAGAGTTCAGGCTGCTGAACGAGCCAAGCTGGTCGCCCGATGGCCGGTTCATTGCGGCGCGGAAGCATTTCACGACAGCGCGCTCGCTGGGGACGGGCGAGATCTGGATTTATCACGTGGGCGGCGGCGATGGATATGTCGCGGTGAAGAAGGCCAGCGACAGCCTGCAGAAGGAGCTGGGCGAGCCGGTTTATGCGCCGGATGGGAAGTCGATCTACTACACACGCAACGTCTCGCCGGGGAACACCTTCGAGTATGCGCAGGATTCGAACGGCAGCCTTTTCGAGATCGAGAAGTACACATTCGATAGTGGCGAAGTCGGCACAGTTGTCAGCGGCGCCGGCGGGGCGACGCGTCCATCGCCATCGCCGGACGGCAAGAAGCTCGCCTTTGTGCGGCGCGAGCGGAATGCGTCGAAGCTGTATGTGAAGGACCTTGCGACGGGTGAGTTGAGCAAGCTCTACGATACGCTCGACCTCGACCTGCAGGAAACATGGGCGGTCAACGGTCTCTACCCGGACATGGACTGGATGCCGGATTCGCAATCGATCGTGTTCTGGGCGGGTGGGAAGATACGGCGTGTGGACCTGGCTGGCGCCAGCTCGGTCATTCCGTTCCGCGTGAACGATACGCGCGTGGTGATTGATCCGCCGCAGCCCAAGATTGACGTGGCGCCGGATACGTTCCGAACGAAGATGCCTCGCTTTGTCTCTGTGTCGCCCGACGGCAAGCGTGTTGTGTTTGAAAGTCTCGGCAAGCTTTACGTGAAGCAGCTGCCGGGCGGAGCGCCGGTGCGGGTGACGCAGACCAGGGGGCAGGAGATGGAGCTGTTTCCGTCCTGGTCGCGGGACGGGCAGCGGCTGGTCTATGTCGAATGGACTGATGCCGGGCTCGGCAAAATCCGGACGGTCGGCGCGAACGGCGGCAATGGTCGCGTCGTCACGGCTGATCCCGGCCACTATCGCAGGCCGCGTTTTTCGCCGGATGGGCAGACGATCGTGTTCGAGAAGGGAACGGGCGGCTATCTGCTGTCTGACCTGCGGTCGGATGATCCGGGAGTTTATCGCGCGGCGGCCTCTGGCGGCGCGATCACCAAAGTGACGGACAATGGATCGTATCCGCAGTTCGGGGCGAGCAATGATCGCGTCTTTGTAACCCGCAGCGAGAAGGAGGCGGGTGAGTTGGTCTCCGTCGACCTCAATGGCGAAGCCGAGCGGAAGCACGCCACGGGCGACATGGTCGCTGGCTTCGAGGTTTCGCCTGATGGCCGCCATGTCGGGTTCAGGGATAACTTTGCAGCGTATGTGATGCCACTGGCGCAAGGGCCGCAGGAGATTGGGGCGGGCAAGGGCGGATCGGCGATGCCAGTCGTGCGAGCGAGCGCGGGCGGGGCGACATATCTGTCGTGGTCGGCAGGCGACGCGCAGCTCAACTGGAGTCTTGGGCCGACGCTGTATTCCGCGAGCGTCGATGCGATGATGCCGCTGGCGCCGGCCAAGGAGGACGAGAAGCCTTCGTTCAAGCCGCCGGAGACCGGCATTGATCTGTCGATCCCGGTGACGGCCGCGAAGCCTTCGGGAACGACTGTGCTCACGGGCGCGCGGATCGTCACTATGGCGAACGACCAGGGCGGCGTGATCGAGAACGGGACCATCGTTATCGCGGGCAACAGGATCACGATGATTGGCCAGACTGGCGCGATCACCGTTCCGGCTGGCGCGCGGACGATCGATCTGGCTGGCAAGACGATCATTCCCGGCCTGATCGATGCTCATGCGCATGGGGCGCAGGGTGATGACGATATCATCCCGAACCAGAACTGGAGCGCGCAGGCGCATCTGGCGTTGGGCGTGACGACTGTTTTTGATCCGTCGAATGCGGCGAGCGAAGCTTTCGTCTCCGAAGAGATGCAGCGGGCGGGGCTTATCCTCGCGCCGCGGACTTTCTCGACGGGCGAGATTGTTTATGGCGCGCGCAGTCGTGGGACGCTGAACGACATTTCGGATTACGACGATGCTCTGGCGCATGTGCGGCGTCTGAAAGTGCAGGGGGCGGCAGGAATCAAGAATTACAACCAGCCGCGCCGGAACCAGAGGCAGCAGGTCGTGGCGGCGTCGATCGCGGAGAATATCCAGGTTGTCGCCGAGGGCGCTTCGCTGTTCGCGCAGGACATTGCGCTGATCGCGGACGGCAACACGGCGCTGGAGCACAACATTCCGCAGATGGAGCTTTACGAGGATGTCATCAGCTTCTTTGCGCAGACGAAGGTGGCTTATACGCCGACCTTGGTGGTCACGTATGGCGGACTTGCAGGTGATCCTTACTGGCGCTCGCACACCGATGTGTGGCGTCACCCGATCCTGAGCCGCCATGTGCCGCCGCATATCCTGCAGCCGAACAATGTGAGGCGGACGCAGGCGCCGGAGGAGGACTATGTCGATGGCCGCTCGGCGGCGGCGGCAAAAAAACTGTTCGAGCGTGGCGTGAACGTGTCGATCGGGGCGCATGGTCAGGAAGAGGGGCTGGGCGCGCACTGGGAGCTGTGGTCATTCGCGCGCGGCGGCTGGTCGCCGCTTCAGGCGCTGCAGGCGGGCACTATCATGCCGGCGCGCAAGCTTGGTTTCGAGAAGGACATTGGCTCGCTCGAAGTGGGCAAGCTGGCAGATCTCGTCGTGCTTGACGCCAATCCGCTGAGCGACATCCGCAACTCGGACAAGATCGCGAGCGTGATGGTCAATGGACGGCTGTATGACGCTGTGACGTTGAACGAGACCGGCAGGGGCGTGGCGAAGAGGGCGCCGTATTATTGGGAGCAGTAGCAGGCGCACTCTCTCCTTCGCACGGACGCAATCGTCCTGCGGGATGCTGTCGTTCGTCCCTCCAGATGAGGGAGCGGGGCGCGTGATGCAGCGCCTTGGATTAGTCCAGTGCCGCATTACTGCGGCGATGCGCGTCATCACGCGCCCCGGATCGGTCGTTCCTTCCCGGTATGGCAGTGCCGGAGTTGACCTCGACATCCAGCAGGGGAAGCCCGCTGGCGCCTTAG
>JAUYSA010000242.1 GCA_030696545.1 Hyphomonadaceae bacterium | reverse complement strand
CGACGCCTACTGGATGCTGCACGCCCAGCCGCGCGACGCCTGGACGCACGAATTCGATCTGCGTCCATGGATGGAAAAGATGGCCTAGAGCCGCACTCAAAAAGGGAGGCATGGACGGATGCCGAAGCAAGTCGAGTTTTTCTACGATTTCACCAGCCCCACGGCCTATCTCGCCTGGACGCGGCTGCCCACAATCGCGCAGCGCACGGGCGCGACGATCCTCTATCGCCCGATGTTCCTCGGTGGCGTCATGCAGACCACGGGCAACCGCCCGCCGGGAACGCTGCCGCAAAAGGCGCGATGGATGGCGGCTGATCTTCAGCGCTGGGCGAAGCGTTTCAACACCCCCTACAACCTGAACCCGCACTTCCCGATGATGACTCTGATGGTCCAACGCGCAGCGCAGGAATGGGTGAGCCGCCCCGACTTCGACAAATACCTCGCCGCCATCTTCAACGCCGCCTGGCGGGATTCAAAGAACATAGCTGACAAGGTCGCGCTCGCCGAAATCCTCACCACGGCCGGCTTCTCAACCGAGGAATTCTTCGCCGCCGCCGAGAACCCCACCAACAAGAAAAAGCTGAAAGCCACAACTGACGAAGCCGTCGAACGGGGCGTCTTCGGCGCGCCCACCTTCTTTGTCGGCGACGAAATGCACTTCGGCCAGGATCGCCTCGATTTCGTCGAGGAAGCGCTCGCCCGCAGCTGAGCCAATTGCTCCGCCGCGCCCGCGTGCTAGAAGCGGCGCGGGGAAGGCGGGGTCATGTCTGAAGACGCAAACAAATCTGCCGGCCCCGGAAACGGTCTGGCGAAGAAGATCGTCGGGCTGTTTGTCGGCCTCGTCGTCACGCTGATCGTCGGCGCCATCGCCGAACGCGTCACCGACGCCGAATGGCTCGGGCAGGCGAAAGACGCACAAAGCCAGTGGATGGGCGCGGTCGCCGAAACCTCGCCAATCAGCGTCGCCACCACGTTCTGGACCGAGCTTCAGGGCGCGATCTCCGGCGACACATCGCAAGGCGCGTGGTCCGCGATCGAAACGCCAGACGGCCACGGCATTTCATCGCCCGCCTATGCCTTCATCTTCACCGCGCTGAAACTCTGGCACACCAGCGGCTTCGCCGCGATCGTGCAGCTTGTGCTCGGCGGGCTTGCCTTCGCCGTGTTCAACTTCTGGCGCACCAAGGGCGCGACGATTTTCATCGGCGATTTCTGGCTGACGCTGATCATCTCCCCGCTGGCGATCATCGCGCTCGCCAGCCTGATCGGCATGGTGCTCTGGGGCCTCATGATGGGCGCGCTCTATGCGCTCAGCTGGATCACGGGCCTCGCCGCAACAGCCGCAGGCGCAACCGGCGTCGTCGGCTTCTGCTGGCTCTGCATCACTGAGCTGACGAAAAAAGGCGCCGAACACGCCATCACGCCAAAGGGCCTCGGCTAGAAAACCTTAGACCTTCAGCCCCGCCGCCACCGCCAGCTCGCGCAGGTTCACCGCCGGGCGCGGCCCGATGTGCGAGATCACTTCACGCGCACACAGATTGCCCAGCGTCGCCGATTCCTGCAGCGAAAGCCCGTGCGTGATTCCGTAGAGAACGCCAGCTGCATACTGGTCGCCTGCGCCCGTCGCATCCACGACATGCGCCTCGCTCACCGGCGCGGTCCACGTATCGGACCCCGACACAATCACCGATCCTTTGGAGGAGCGCGTGATCGCCGCGATCTGGCTGTCGCTGCGGATCTGGTTCACAGCCTCATCGAAACTGTCGGTCTGATAGATCGCCAGCAGCTCCGCCTCGTTCGCGAATACCAGATCGCAGTGCGTGCGGATCAGATGCACAAAGCTCTCGCGATGCCGATCCACACAGAACACGTCCGACATGGTGATCGCCACCTTGCGCCCGGCCGACTTGGCGACTTCGGATGCATGCACGAACGCCGTCTTCGCCGCAGGCTTGTCGAACAGATAGCCTTCCAGATATAGCCACTCGCCGCTCGCCACAGCGCGGGCGTCAACGTCGCTCGCCGCAAACTCGGTCGATGCGCCGAGATAGGTGTTCATCGACCGCTCGCCATCGGGCGTCACGGCGATCATCGAGCGTGCAGTGGTCGGCCCGCCCTTCAGCGGCGTGCCGAAGAAGTCCGCCCCGATCAGCCGCATGTCCTCGACATAGGCCGCGCCGATCTTGTCGTCCGCCACTTTGCCGAGAAACGCCGCGCTGGCGCCAAGGCTCCGCAGGCCCGCCACGGTGTTGCCGGCCGATCCGCCGCTGGTCTC
Source organism: Hyphomonadaceae bacterium (assembly GCA_030696545.1). Taxonomy (GTDB): domain Bacteria; phylum Pseudomonadota; class Alphaproteobacteria; order Caulobacterales; family Hyphomonadaceae; genus UBA7672. The sequence goes on along the minus strand of JAUYSA010000242.1, from coordinate 2,198 downwards.
CACGCGGCTGTCGGGCAGGGCGTTGTAAAGGTAATCGCAGCGCTCCGGTGAGATCAGGTTGGTGCGTGCCTTGGGGATGTCGTGCTTCACCAGGAAGTCGTCATCAACCTGCGCGATCACGTCCATGATGGCGTTGCCGAGCGCGACGACGTCATACTTCACTGGCATGCCACAAAACCCGAACCGGCCCGGATGCGCCCCAATGGGCATCCGCCGCGCTGGTCTTAAAGACCGCGCTCCGCCCGGATGCAAGTGACTGCAACCAGAAGCCCGCAAACCTCGGTATCAGTCGGTGATTTTGGGCTGTGGCGTGTGGTCCTCGATCAGTTCGATGGCAACCCGGTCAGGCCCCTCGATGAAGGCATGACGCCACCCCGGCCCGCCGGTGGCCGGCGGGGCCAGGACGGTGATGTTGTAAGGCTCGATCGCCGCCATCGCCGCATCGAGGTTCGGCACCGATATCCCGATATGGTCGATCACCGTGCCGCTCGTCGGCTTGATCTCGCCTTCGCTCCGATCCAGCGAGAAGATCGTGTTCACATTGCCGAAATGCCTGCGCGACATCCGGTCGCCAATTCCATAGTGCGCGGCATGGCCGGGAAAGACCGGGTCCGATTCAACCAGGCCGAAAATGTTGCCATACCACCCGCTCGCCGTATGCGGCTGGCGGTTGTAGAAATGGATGTGCCCGAAATTGTCGTCCTCATCCGTGTTGAGTTCGATGATCTCGCCATTGGGTCCAATGATGTACATGAAGGAGAAATCCTTCGCGGTCGGTCCGCCCAGCCCAACGCCGATATCCTTGATCTCGGGATCGAACGTTGCGCCCAGCGCCTTCTGCCGCGCGAACTCGGCGCGCGGATCCGGCGCGCCCCATCCCATATGGTTGATGCCGGTGCCTGCCGATGATGGTGGCTTCTCCTTCACCTCGTTGAACAGCAGCCAAGACCGTTGCACCCACACAGCGTCTTCCGTCCCCGCGAATGTCTCCGCACGAGCGTCAACATGCTTGAGGTAATAGGCGATGGCCTCTCTGCGATCCGTCACATTGAGATGGACGTGATGCAGCCGCGCGCCCTTGATGATCGGCCGCCATGCCTCGATCTGGTCCTGATCCGAGGGCGGCGCGCTTGAAGCCGATGCACACGCGCTCAACATGATGGCGGCGATGACAAGGCTGGCTGGCGTTTTCATCCCAAGTCCCTATGTGTGGTGCGTACATGGCGCGCAGCCACAGATAGCGGTTGCCGGCCACACGCCGTCACACATTCACGCGACTATAGCCGACAAGAACGTCAGCCTGCGCATCGGGCGAGGAGACTAGATTGAATGACCGCCATAGCGCTGCTGATCTCCGCAAACCTTGCCTCTGATGCTCCCGATCGCCGCGCCGACGCGCACCGCTTTGATGTCCAGCTGGATATCCTGCAGCAGGGCTTTTCGCCACACGGCCTTACGCTCGAAGCCGTCCGCTGGTCCGACCCGGTCATCGACTGGAGCCAGCACGCCGCCGTCATGGTCAACTGCGCCTGGGATTATCAGGACGACCACGAGAAATTTCTGCGCACGCTCGACGCCATCACGAGCCTCGGCGTGCCCGTCTTCAACTCGCCGGACACCGTCCGCTGGAACATACGCAAGACCTACCTGCGCGAACTGGAAAAACGCGGCATCCCCATCATCCCCACGCTCTGGCCCGAAGCGCCCACCGCGCCCGATATCCGCGACGCCATGGCCGCTTTCGGCTCCGACGACGTCATCCTCAAGCGCCAGGTCGGCGCCGGCGCGCGCAGCCAGGTGCGCTACACGAAAGACAACACCCCCGCCTCTGGCCGCGTGCTCGATCGCCCCGGCATGATCCAGCCCTTCGTCCCGTCTATTGCGACAGAGGGCGAATACTCCCTCCTCTTCGTCGACGGCGAATTCAGCCACGCCCTCGTCAAACGCGCCGCCGAAGGCGACTACCGCATCCAGGAAGCCTATGGCGGCAAGTCCAGCACGATCGACCCATCACCCGCCGATCTGCGTCAGGCTTCCGCCGTCCTCGAAGCCATCGACGAGACCCCGCTCTATGCCCGCATCGACATGGTCCGCGGCCTCGATGGCTCGCTCCTTCTGATGGAACTCGAAGTGATCGAACCCGATCACTACGTGAAAGACGGCCCGCATATAGGGGCGATGCTCGGCAAGGCGCTCGC
>JAUYSA010000207.1 GCA_030696545.1 Hyphomonadaceae bacterium | reverse complement strand
TCGTCGTCTTCGAAGAGACGGAAGCCTGCGGCGATGATGTCGACGAGATTCGCCTCCGCCGCCAGGACGGGGCGGAGGCGCCAGAGAATCCAGAGGATGATCTGCGACAGGTCGAACATGCGGGGCATTATGCGCCCGGTCCGGCGGGGTGGGGACGGAGGTTTTTCTATCCCCCAGCTAGTGGGGGTTAGTGGGTTGATCGGGAAGGGTTTGCGGTTTTTGGATTCGACGGAGTTTGCATCCGGCTTTGGTGAGCATGCCCTCGTCCTTCGAGACGATCGCTGCGCGATCCCTCAGGATGAGGACTATCCCTCGTCGGTGATGGTGGTGCGAGACGGGCGCTGGCGTTTCGGGAGTGACCGGAACTAGCCGCGATCGCGCAGCAGCCTGCCCTTCTGGCGGTCCCAGTCGCGTTTCTTTTCGACCTCGCGTTTGTCGGGGGCCTTGCGGCCGGTGGCGAGGGCGAGTTTGATTTTCGCCATGCCGTTGGAGCCGAAATAGAGCTCCAGGGGTACGAGTGTGCGGCCGTCGCGGTCGATGGCGCCGACGAGGCGGTTGAACTCGCGTTTCTTGACGAGGAGGATGCGCTTGCGGCCGGGCTCGTGGTTGAACTGGCCGGCGGGGGGATAGGTCGGGATAGTGGAGTTGATCAGCACGATCTGACCGTCTTCCTCGCGGGCGTAGGCTTCCGCGATATTGGCGCGGCCCTCTCGGAGGGATTTCACTTCGGAGCCGGTGAGGATGATGCCGACTTCGAGATCGTCGATGATCTCGTAGTTGCGACGCGCCTGGCGGTTCTCGGCCACGGACTTGCGGGCGAGTTCGCGCTGCGACTTGCTCTTGGGGTTCTGGCCGCTGCTGCGGGGGGACTGGGCCATCAGAGGACGCCGGCTTCTTTCATCGCCGCCTCGATCTCTTTTTTCACGTCGGCCGACTGGACGGGGACCAGCGGCAGGCGGACGTCGTCGGTGCAGAGGCCGAGGAGCGAGAGGGCGTATTTGGCGGGCGCGGGGCTGGCTTCGAGGAACAGGGCGCGGTGGAGACGGGCCAGCGTGTCGTTGATGCGGCGGGCCTCGGCATAATCGCCCTTCAGCGTTGCGTTTTGCATGGCGGCGCACTGATAGGGAGCGACGTTGGCGGTGACGGAAATGCAGCCGACGCCGCCCAGGGCGTTGAAGCCGACTGCGTTGCCGTCTTCCCCCGAAATCTGGATGAAATCCTTGCCGGCGAGCGCCGTATGGCGGGCGACGCGGGATACATCGGCAGATGCGTCCTTGATTCCGATGATGTTGGACAGTTTGGCCAGGCGGCCGATGAGTTCCGGCTGCATGTCGGAACCCGTGCGGCCGGGCACATTGTAAACAAAAATAGGCAGTTGAACCGCCTCATTCAAAGTTTTGTAATGGGCGTAAACCCCATCTTGGGTGGGACGGTTGTAATACGGGTTCACGATCAGGGCTGCGTGAGCGCCGACCGCCTTGGCGTGCTGGAGGAGGCTGATGGCCTCGTCCGTGGAATTGGAGCCTGTGCCTGCGATGACCGGAACCCGACCAGCAGACGTTTTCACGCAGAGTTCGACCACCTGCTCGTGCTCTTCATGCGACAGCGTCGAGGCTTCGCCCGTGGTTCCGGCAACCACCAGCCCGTGCGTTCCGGCGGCAACCTGCCGTTCGACCAGCGCCACAAACGCCTTTTCGTCCACTTTCCCGTTGCGGAAAGGGGTAACGAGGGCGGGCATGGATCCCTGGAAGATCATAAAACGCTCCGGATTGCGTGATGGCGGGGCCAATCGCGACTCGCGGGATAATCATTCCATGACGGGGTTTGGCAAGCAGATGTCGCGAACAGGCCGGGTGTTGATGGCGGCTGTGGCGCTGGGAGCGCTTGGCGGAGGGTGGGCTGCGGCCAATCCGGTGGCGCCGTCGCTGAAGCCTTCGCCGTCCGTGTCGTCGACCTGGCTGGGGACGGCGGACTTTACGTTGCTGAGCCGGGCGCTGGATGCGGCGGACAGCGGACAGTGGAGCCAGGTGCGGTCTTTCCTCGGGCGGGTCAGCGATCCGGCGGCGCAGGCGCTGATCCGGTGGCGGATCGCGACCAATGGCGATGCGGGGATGGGTTATAGCGACCTCATGGCCGCGCTCGAGGAGTTCAAGGGCTGGCCCGACACAAGCAAGATCGAGGATCAGGCTGAGATCACCATCACACGGTCGAGTCTGACGTCTGACGAGCGGATTGCGTGGTTGATGGCGCGCGGGCCACGCACGGGCGAAGGCGTGTTGGCTCTGGCCGACGCCTACAACAGTCAGGCCAAGCGCGAGGACATGGTGCGGGTGATCCGCGAGGCGTGGCGGACGCGGCCGATGTCGAGCGCGGCGTCGGGCGCGATGCAGGTGCAATATGCGGGCGACCTGACCGCGGAAGATCATTACGCGCGGGCCGACATGTTCCTGTGGCGGGGCGACACTCAGAGCGCGCAGGCGCTGTTCCCGAAAATGAGCGCGGGACGGAAGAAGCTGATCGAGGCGCGTATCGCGCTGATGAAAAGCGCGAAGACTGTCGACAAGACGGTGAATGCCGTGCCGGTCGAGTACATGGACGATGCGGGGCTACTCTATGACCGCGCGCGGTGGGCGGAGCGGAAGGGCCGGCAGTCTGACGAGCTGAGCTATCTGCTGCGTATCAATGGCGAGCAGGCGCCGGCTGTGGGCCGCGAGGATATCTGGAACGAGAAGCAATCTGTGATGCGCCGCATGATCCGCGAGCGTGATTACCAGAAGGCGTATCAGCTGGCGGCGGGGCATGGGCTGCTGAGCGGCGAAGCGTTCCGCGATGCGGAATGGATGGCGGGCTGGCTGGCGCTGGAGAAGCTCGGCGATGCGGCGAAGGCCGAGGCGCATTTCCGTGTGTTTGGCGCTGGCGTGGCGACGCCGATCTCGGTGAGCCGGGCGCAGTATTGGCTGGGCGAGGCGCTGACCAAGCTGGGCCGCGTGCCCGAGGCGCAGGAAGCGTATGCGGCGGCTTCGAAGTATCCGTACGTGTTCTACGGCCAGCTGGCGGCGGAGAAAGTGCGCCAGCAGATGCCGGAGGCGATGAAGATCTCGTTTGCCCTGCCCTCGCCGCCGACGGACGACGAGCGCGCGGCATTTGCGAAGCGGACGCCGGTGCGGGCCGCAATCCTGCTGGCGGAGACGGGACGGCTGGCCAGCTTCGAGCGGTTCTCGTTCGCGCTGGACGATGTGATGGAGACGGCGAACGAGCATCAGATGCTGTTCGACATTGCCGCCGGTTATCTGGAAATGCGCGCTGCGGTACGCGGCGCCAAGGCGGGGCTTGGGCGTGGACTGGTGGCGCCGGATGCGGTGTTTCCGCTGATGTCGTTGCCGACCAGCCCACGGACCGGGTCGGCTGAGCCGGCGCTGGTTCTGGCGCTGTCGCGGCAGGAGAGCGAGTTCAACGCGCGCGCGATCTCGAGCGCGGATGCGCGCGGACTGATGCAGATGATCCCGCGCTATGCGCAGGCGGAAGCGCGGATGGTGGGCCTGCCGTTCAAATCGAGCTGGCTGACCGACGACCCGCAATACAACCTGCGGCTTGGACGGGGATTTCTAGACGATCTCGTGGACGAGTTTGGCGGATCGTACATTCTGGCTGCGGCGGCATACAACGCCGGGCCGAGCCGGGCGCGTCAATGGATCAACGATTTCGGCGATCCTCGCGGCGGCGTTGATCCGGTGGACTGGATCGAGAGCATCCCATTTGCAGAGACGCGCAACTATGTGCAGCGCGTGCTTGAGAACACGCAAGTCTATCGCCACAGGCTGGCGGGTGGGCCGGTGGATATTCAGCTGTCGGATGACATCAGGCGCGGACGGCCGAGGTAGGGCTGGCTGGGCAAGACCCAATAATCGTGGCGGAGAGCACTATGCGTCTGTTCCTTGCGGCGATGGCGGCAGTTGCGGCAGCTTCACAGGCATTTGCGCAAGCCCCCGCGCTGGACGGCAAAGCGCGCCTTGCGAGCGACGCGGCGACGTATTTTGTGGCGGAGCAAACGGCCCAGCCGATCGCCAAGGAGAAAATGCGGGGAGCGATTGTTCTGCTGATGGCGGACGGCAAGATCGACCCGTCGGAGTTGGACTTTGTCAAAGAGGTCGCCGCGCAATCACCTTTCACGCTTTCGATCGACGGAACATCTGGCGACCTGAGCTTTCCAGCCGCCAGTGACGAGGCAGCTGCCCTTGCAAACCTGCTGATGAGCCCGCCGAACATGCACACGCTCTGGCATGCAGACCCGGACAAGACAGAGCAACTGGTGGAAATTTCGCGATGGGGGCCGGCTGCCCATTCGCGCGTGACCACATTTTTCGGCAACAAGCTTTATGACGCGTGGGGCCAGAGCAACATCCTCAACGCATTCAGCCCGTTTGTCGACGCGCTTGGGCGAGAGTGGAACGCCGTCAAGGCGCTCAAAGATCCGGCCTCAGTCCGGGAGGGCAAGCTGTTGCTGATCGCAGGATGCGAATTCACGAAGCAGAAGGTAGTGGCCGAAGGCAAGGTTCCGCCGGAAAACTTCCTTTGCGCCTGGATGCCCGGATCGCTTTGAGCGCGGCCTCCGGAGCGAATGCGCAAGACGGCTAAGCTGGCGGTGTTCTGGCGATCGCCTGCGAGAACATCTCTGCATCGACATTGCCGCCGGATAGCACGACGAGCACGGGGCCGCGTGTTGCGAAGTGGGCGCGGTTGTTGAGCAGGACAGCGAGTGAGCAGGCGCCGCCGGGCTCGGCCACCAGTTTTAGGTGGTGGAAGGCGAAGCTCATTGCATCCAGCAGTTGGTCGTTGGTGGCGGCAAAGCCCCCCTTGAGGCAACGCTTGTGGACTTCGAACGGGAGCACCCCGGGTTCGGGCGTGAGCAGCGCATCAGCGATGGAGCGGTAGCCGGGATCGTTGGAGACGATCTTTCCGGCGGCGAGCGAGCGGATGGTGTCATCGTGGCCGGCGGGCTCGGCGGCCCAGACTTCGGTTGCGGGTGAGAGGGCCTCAAAGGCGGTGGCGATGCCGGAGAGAAGTCCGCCTCCCGACGCGTTGCAGATCAGGCTGCCGAAGGTGACGCCGAGCTTGGCCGCGTCGTTGATGGCTTCGAGGCCGGTTGTGCCCTGCCCGGCCATGATCCAGCCGTCGTCGAACGGGCGGATAGTGGTGGCGCCGGTCTTGTCCGCGATTTCGGCGGCGATGGCTTCGCGGCTTTCCTTCACGCGATCATAGAGGCGCACGGCGGCGCCACGACCGCGAGCGGCTTCGATCTTGGCGCGGGGCGCGTCGGCCGGCATGACGATGGTGGCTTTCAAGCCAAGAATATTGGCGCTTTCGGCGACGCCCTGTGCGTGGTTGCCGGACGAGAAGGCGACGACGCCTTTTGACCTGTCCGCTTCGGGAATGCGGCTGATGCGGTTCCAGGCGCCGCGCATCTTGAACGACCCGGTGCGCTGGAGCATTTCGGGCTTGATCCAGACGGGCGCGCCTACGATGGCGTCGAGCGCTTCGTTGCGCAGGAGCGGAGTGTGAATTGTGATCCCCTGCAGCCGCGCGGCGGCGTCCTCGATGTCTTCGAGTGTGGGGAGGTCGTGGAGGGGCGCGGTGATCATCGCGCAGTTATGCGATGGTTCGGGCGCGGATCACAAACGAGGTTATCTAACGGTTTGTGATCTGGAGCTAACCTCGCGGACAGGCGACACGCTCAAAATTCCGGATCGAAGTTGAAATAGATGGGATTGGACAGGCCGATCATGTTCCCGCTGCGCTGCTGCGATTCAGGGACTTCAGGATAAGGCGTTGGCGTGCCTTCGACGGTAACGCGATAGTATGTGCGGGCGTCGGCGGCAGGCGTGTCGGTGAAGGTGGCCGTGGGTATTGCGCCCGCTGCCTCGAAGGTTCCGAACGGTGAGCCGTTCTTGACGACGCTGACGGTGTAAGCGGCGCCGGGAGGCGTGGCGCCGGCGAGTTGGACGCGGAACGTGACGGGGTTGCCCGGAGCGATGGCGTTATCGCCCATCATCATGTCCATGGCGCCATCGGCATCGCGGTCGGCGTGGAAATCGATGCGCGGAGCGTAGGGGTTGGCGCTGATGGATGCGCGGCTGCTAGTGAGAGCGTCGATGACCGCCTGCGATGTGCGCGCGGCGGAGAACACCCAGGTGGTGGGCGTACCGACATTGTTGGCCGGGGCCTGCCAGCTGAGATCGGTTTTCTGTTCGGGCGTCGGCGGGAAGCCGTGGTGAGAGTCGCTGCCGCCCCTTCCCGCGATCATGCGGCCGGACTTCAGCATGTCGTCCCAGATCATGATGGACGCGGCGTTTCGCGACCAGACGGCAGAATTCCACACCTCCATCGAATCCACGATGTCATAGGAAAAGCCGAAATGATCGTTGCCGCCGGGATGGTTGGCCGAGAGATGGAGACCAAGCTCCTTCTTGACGGCGCCGACCTGCACGTCGCGCTGGTCGCGGACGTCGTAGAATTTCTGGTGGTCGTAGGGCGCGGCGGAGAGCGGCGTGCCGTGGCCGCGATGGGTGGTCCATTCGGCGCCGTATAGCAACAGGACGGAGTCTGACCTGAATTCGGGGTCGGCCCAGGTGTGTTGCGCGATTGCGCCGTCGACGTGATTGTCGTGATCGGTGATGGCGAGGAAATCCATGCCGACCGATTGGCCAAAGGCAATGATGTTGGAGACAGGATTGTTGCTCGAATCCTTGCTGTGGCGGGAATGGATGTGCAGATCGCCTTTCAGCCAGACGCCTTCGGTCAGGCTGGCGATAGGCGGCGGGGAAACGGGCGCGCTTTCGGGCGCCGCGGAGACTTGTGCACAGCTGGCAAACAGGAATCCGGCAAGAAGTGTGGCTGCGCGCATTGAGTTCATCCGATACGGTTCAGAATACAGTCGTATGGGCGTACGGTTGAAATGTTGCGATCGCATGTCGGTGGCGTTGGTCGTCACTGCGTTGCGGGATGGCGTGACGACCGGGATTCTCGGGATGCGCCTTCGGCCTAGCCTAGAATGACCAGCTGGTTAGTCGGCGTAGGCTGCGGCTGATACCGCCAGCTTTGCCTTTGCTTCCTCATACTCCCGCTTGAGCTGCGCGATGTATTGCGCGGCGGGCATGCGGGACTTGATGGCGCCGATGCCCTGGCCGGAGCCCCAGACGTCTTTCCAGGCTTTGGCTTTCGAGCCTTCGGCGGACTGGAAGCTCATCGTGGCCTTGTCGCCTTCGGGGAGATTGTTGGGGTCCATGCCGGCCTTGGCGATGGAGGGCGCGAGATAGTTGCCGTGGACGCCGGTGAAGAGCGAGGAATAGACGATGTCTTTCGATGCGCTGGCGACGATCATGTCTTTGTAAGCATCGAGAGCGCGGGCTTCGTCCGTGGCGATGAAGGCGGTGCCGATATAGGCGAAGTCGGCGCCCATGGCTTGCGCGGCGAGGATCTGGCGCCCGGTGGAGATCGAGCCGGAGAGAGCGAGGGGGCCGTCGAAGAATTCGCGGATTTCGGAGATGAGCGCGAAAGGCGAGAGCACGCCAGCGTGGCCGCCTGCACCAGCGCATACGGCGATCAGGCCATCGGCGCCCTTTTCCAGCGCCTTGTGCGCGAAGACGATGTTGATGATGTCGTGCAGGACGATGCCGCCATAGGAATGGATGGCGTCGTTCACCTCGGGCCGGGCGCCGAGCGAGGTGATGACGACTGGAACCTTGTGCTTCACACAAAGGGCGAGGTCTTCCTCGATGCGGTTGTTCGACTTGTGGACGATGAGGTTCACCGCGTAGGGCGCAATCTTCGCTTTCGGATCGGCGGCGCGGGCGGCAGCCAGTTCTTCATTGATGCGGGTGAGCCATTCGTCGAATTGCTCGATCGGGCGGGCGTTCAGCGACGGGAATGAGCCGATGATGCCTGCCTTGCACTGGGCGATGACCAGGTCCGGGTTTGAGATGATGAACAGGGGCGAGCCAATCACCGGGAGAGACAGCTGGTTCGCGAGGGAGGCGGGAATGGCCATGAATCGGTCCTGAAAAGGCTTGGTGCGGGATAGGCCCCGCTTTTCCGCGACCATAGCGGGGCTGCGACGACGGGCAATCGGGCCAGAACGCCGCAAACTCTTGACGTAGGGCGATGCCAATGCCTGATGGCCGCCACGCGTTTTGAGAGAGATTCATGGCCGACGACCTGCCCCTTTCGGCGGAATTTGCTTCAGCGGACGAGGCCAGATGGCTGGCGCTCGCGGAGAAGGCGCTCGACGGGGCGCCGATGTCGCGTCTGACTACCAAAACCGAGCATGGCGTGCCTGTGAAGCCGCTTTATCGCTCGCCGGACTGGGCGCCGGATGCCTCGGGGATGCCGGGGATGGCGCCGTTCATCCGGGGCGGACGGGCTACGAACGATCAGTATCTGCCGTGGGATATCCGGCAGGTTGTCTCGCATCCGGACCCGGCTCTGGCGGCCGATCAGGTGATGGAAGCGCTGGAGGGCGGCGTTTCGTCGATCGAACTGCGTGTGGATGCGGCGGGCGATCATGGCGTGGTGGCGCGATCTTCGGTGGATATCCAGCGCGTGCTGAACGGCGTGAAGCTGGATCTGGCTGCGGTGGCGCTGGAGGCGACGGGCGCGTCGACGACGCAGGGGATCGAGCTGGCGGCTTTGCTCGCGGCGGCGGTTGGCGGGCGCGCGTCTGGCGAGGCGCAGGTGGCGTTCAACGTTGATCCGATCGGCGCGCTGGCGCGGACGGGCGCCCTGCCCGGTTCGGTGGAAGAAGAGATCGCACAGGCGGCTTCGTTCGCGCGCGATGTGGCGGCGGAGTTTCCGAAAGCGACGTATCTGCGCGCGGACTCACGGCCGGTGCATGAAGCGGGCGGAACCGAGATTCAGGAACTGGCCTACCTGGTCGGCGCGGGAGCGGAGTATGTGCGTGCGCTGATGACGGCGGGGCTGAACGCGGATCAGGCTTGCTCTGCGATCCTGTTCACGGTGAGCGTGGGCGCGGATTATCAGGTGGAAATGTCGAAGCTGCGTGCGGCGCGGCGGATGTGGGGCCGCGTTGCTCAGGCGTTCGGCGCGAGCGGCGCGGGCATGAAGCTACAGGCTGTGACGTCTCGCCGGATGCTGACGCGTCGCGATCCGTGGGTGAACATCCTGCGCAATACAGCGGCCTGCTTTGCGGCGGGCGTAGGTGGCGCGGATATCGTGACGGTGCGGGCATTCACCGACGCGATGGGCCTGCCCGGCAAGCTGGCGCGCAGGCTGGCGCGGAACACGCAGGTGATCGCGCAGGAAGAGTCGAGCCTTGGCAAGGTTGTCGATGCGCCGGGCGGCGCGTGGGCGATGGAGAAGCTGGGCGACGATCTGGCCATCGCCGCGTGGGCGCTGTTCCAGCAGGTGGAGCGCGAAGGCGGGCTGGCCAAGGCGCTGGTGGCTGGCGGCTTCCAGACGGGCGTGGCGGACGCGCGTGGGGCGCGCATCAAGGCTGCGGCGAAGCGCAAGGAACTGATTACAGGCGTGACGGACTTCCCGCTGCTGCAGGAAGAAGTGCCGAGCGTCGAAGTTGTAAATCTGCCGGCCATTGTGCGGCGGGCGGCTGAGGCTTCAGGACGGGCGCCGGCGGCACGTTCGTGGTTCTCGCTCAAGGGCGCGGCACAGGATCGGGCCACGCTGGCTGATCTTTCGCGCACGGCGGATGATGAAGGCGCGGAGGCGGAACCGCTTTGGCCGATCAGGCTGGCGGAGCCATTCGAGCGGCTGCGCGATCTGGCGGACCAGCGCACGGCGGCGGGGCGCGCGCCGAAGATCTTCCTTGCGGCTCTGGGGCCGATGGCCGAGCACACGGCGCGGCTGCAGTATGCGCAGAACTTCTTTGCGGCGGGCGGGATTGGCGCGGTGCCTTCCGTTGGCGATGCGATCTGGCATGCGCAGGCTGTGGCGTCTTCCGGCTGTTCGCTGGCGTGCATCTGCGGATCGGACAAGCGGTATGCGACGGATGCGATCGAGGCTGCCAAGTCGCTGAAGCGTGCGGGCGTGGCTAGGCTGTATCTGGCAGGCAAGCCCGGCGAGCTGGAGGCTGCGCTGCGCGAGGCGGGCGTGGATGAGTTCATCCATGTCGGCGTCGATGTGCTGGCGAGCCTTGAGCTGGCGCATGCGGAGCTTGGGCTCTTGTAGGGCGCATTAGGCCGAAGGCCGTAATGCACCTTTTGTTGCAGCGGCGCGGTGCATTTCCGCTTCGCTTCAATGCACCCTACGTTTTGAACGTCGAAGTCGCGAGCGCCGCGATGCAGGCATTGAGGCTTTCGTATAGGGCCTGGCTGACGCGGTCGTAACGTTCGCCGCCGCCGAGATCGTTCCACGAACCCATGCCGCCGAAGACCCAGGCGCGGCTACAGGCTTCGTTGATGGCGGACTGGTAGTCGCTGAAGCCGGTGTAGCGATCCATGTCGGCCTGCTCGATCGTTGGCTTGCCGGCATCGATTGTGGCGATGGCCTCGTTGAAGATTTCGGCCCAGTTGTCGTATTTCTCGTCGCGCGCGTAGGTTTCGATGTGGACCAGCGCCTTGCGAAAAGCGGCGACGGCATCGTCGAGCTTGGTCGCGGCATCCGCGTCCATGGCGGCGCGCGGAGCCTTGCCCTGCATGATGGGCGTGCACTTCCAGATGCGGCGTTCGGGGTCCTTCTGATCGCCGACGCGATGGAAGGCTTCCCAGATTTCGGACTCAGTCTCGCCGGCAGCTTCGATCAGCCAGCGCTGGCCACCGCCGACGAAGCCGGCGAGCATACGGTCTGGCACGTCAATCTGTTGATCCGGGGCACGCGTAGGCGGCACGTTGTGCAGGCGGAAGCCGCGACACCATGGCTTAAGGTTTTCGAACCACTCCATCGGGTCGGCGGCGACAAGCGGATAATCGTCCTCGTCCTTGCCGGATATCGGCTTGTGGCGAAACTCGACCAGCTTCGTAAAAACAAAGACAGGGGCATCCGGCCAGAAGCCCTCGACGTTCTTGCCGGCGAGGAACTGGTTGCCCGCGCAGACGAGCGCCACGGCGTTGGCGATGTGGCCGTTCATCAGGCTTTCCTCGGTGGGACCACGTCGCTGAACATGTCCATCGATTTCCATTTTGGTTCGACGGGCGGTTCTCTGTCGTTGGGGATGTAGGGCGATGGCTTCGCAGCGGCGGGGTCCGGGATGTAGCGGGGGCAGTTGGGGAAAAGGTCGATGGGTGTGAAGCGGATGATGGCCTGCGCGCCGGGAAAGTCCGGCATCAGCGGATCGTCGAGTGAGATGACGGCGCGGCCGTTTGCGCGGAGGCGGCGCGGCTTGTCGCCCATGCGGATGAAGAGAAGGCCGACGGATGGATTGATGGCGATGTTGCCGAGACTCTTGAACATGCCGTTGCCGTCATAGTCGGGCCAGACGAGCAGGTCCGCCTGGAGCACGCGGACGAAGCCTGTGGGACCGCCCTTGAACGAACAATCGGGCTGGCCGACGGGCGTGGCGGTGGCGAGGAAGAAGTAGTCGAGCGACTCGATGAAAGTCTTGTCGTCCTCGGTGAACTCGCTGTGGCGCAGGCGTTGTTCGAGGCGGTCGGCCAGCGCGGTGGAGCCAAACAGCGACTGAAGCTCGCGATTGCCGTTGTGATACATGGGCATGGGTTATGCCTCCTGTGGGAAGCATAACCCACGCGGTTTGGCGCGCTAGACCTTCAGGCGTGATGAAAAGGCTTTGTCCGCTGCAGCCCAATCAAGCGCGCCCATATAGGCGTTGACGTAGTCGCCGACCTTCGCGCCGAAATCCATGTGGTAGGCATGTTCGTACATGTCGAGCGCCACGAGGACGCCACCATCGGCTGCAGTGAGCGTGTGATCGGACGACCATTGATTGATGAGGCGCCCTGCCCTTGGCGACCAAGTGAGCAACACCCAGCCTGAGCCGCCGCCAAGCGCCTTGCCGATGCCGGTGAATTCTGTGCGCCACCGATCATGGCTGCCGAAATCGGTTTCGATTTGGCGCGCGAGATCGGCGCCGGGCTTTGAGCCGCCCTTGCCGAGACACGCGAAGTAGATCTCGTGGAGGATCATGGAGTTGAGCGCCATCAACTCTTCGCGCTTGAGGCCGTTGATGAGAAAGCCGGGCGCTGTGGCGAAGTCGGTCTGGCGAAGCTGGGCTTCGATGTCGCCAAAGCGCTTCACGGCGCCAGCGTAGTTGTTGTCGTGGTGGCTGACGAGGAGCTTTTCGGAGAGGCCTGGAATTGTCTTTGGGTCGAAGGGGAGCGGCCTGGGCGTTAGGCCGGTGGCCGATACAGCTGGCGTCTGGGCCGTGGCGCATCCGGCTATAGCCACGCCTG
>JAUYSA010000163.1 GCA_030696545.1 Hyphomonadaceae bacterium | reverse complement strand
CAGCTAGCAATTGATTGGCCGTCATAGAGATTTTTCAGCTCAATAAGCTTCTCAGCCGAACGCCCGACTTCATCCATTGCGACATTGAGGTTGTCGCCAGCGGCGAGGGCCAGCTGCAGGTGCTTTGACATCAATCCGGCGATGCGGTCGTATTCGCCGGTCAACGGGTCAGCCTCGACGCGTTTGATGGTGTACGGCGATGAGAGTTGGGAGGACGTGATGGTGATGTCCTGCCCATTCATGACGGCAGTAGTGGTCACGGTTTTAGCCCTTGTTCGAGTTGGATGGATTCACCGGACCTGTCGCCTTCACAGGAGCTGGTTTGCCGGGTTCGGAGTTGAGACGGTCGGCTTTGAATTCCTCGATCCGGTCATGCTCCTTATGCAACCGAACCACCTGCCTGTCGTTATCAAGGACGGCCTGGCGCTGTTGCTCGGCTTTGCTTGCTTCCCGGGCTTTGTCTCGCGTGTCGAGCTCCTTCAGAAGTTGCTGCTCGAAGACATCACTTTCAAACGCAAGCGCGCCGGGAAGGGAAAGCGCTTTCTGAAGCTGGACCTCGCCGCGAAGCAAGCTCGCTGCGGTTGCCGCGCGAAGATCTGCCAGATTGGCGCCGCTTGCCGTGAGCGCCTCTTCTTTCTTGTACAGCGTATATACCTTGCGCGCATTGCCGGTCCCTGATGTGCGAACTTCGACGCCATTTTTGTCCGCCGCGGTTGTGAGCGGGGCGGCCTCGGCGGCGCTCTTTTCGGTGGGCGTGGCAACGTGCTTGGTTCCGGCGATAGCCTTGCCCGTACTGTCGAATGTCCCGATGGTGAGGTGATAGCTGCTTTCGGTCGTCAGATCCACGCCCAAAGAGGCGAGCTCCGCCTTCATGGCCTGGCTCTCATCCAGGGTTGCTCCGAGCAGGATTCCTTTGCCGTCGGACATGGTGGTCAGACGCGTCAGCAGCTTGTCCAGCGCCAACAGCCTGGCACGATCGGAGAGCTGGTCCTTTGCCCAGGAGATGGACTCTCTTCGCGCACCCATGACGCCTTCCTGGGTGAGGCCAAGCAAAGCACGGGCGTAGGCCGAGGGATCGCCGCCCTCTGCAGCCGAATAAGCTGCGATACGGTCGATGGAGGTGGCGGATTGGACAGTTGACATGGATTTTTCCCCGGGGCTTAGATCATGTTGCGCACGCGGCTGCGGCGCGCTGGTGGACGCTGCTTCGCGCCTGACGGTTGGCTGGCCTGGATTGATTCCTGAATGCGCTGAACGGTGGCTGCGGCTTCGGCTTCAACCTCATGGCCCACGGCATCACCGGCAAGTCGCTTCAGCCGTGCGAGCGCCTCACGGGGGCTGAAGTTGAGTTCAGCAAAGCGTCGCTCGCTTTCGGCGAGCGCTGCTTCTGCCTCTCGAATGATCCGATTGCCGTTGGCAATCACCGCATCGATTTCTTCGGACAGACGATCTCTCATGACCTGGGCTCCTGGTTGGATTGGTTCGCCACATTCGATGAGTAACGTCGGCTCAGGTAGGGTTCCATCGCAACGCGTCCTTTATTCAGATTTTCTTGATCACTTCGGCCAGCTCAGGCACGTTGACGAGCTCGATGCGGGCCTGCTGCGCCATTAGTTGCGCGCCAATGGCTTCAGCGATCCGCTCCTCGCGTTGCTGGCGCACCGGTGCTGGCGGCGCGCCAGTCATTTCGGGCGACTGCACGTCTGATGCATCAAGTGATGCCTCAAAGGGGTCCAGATCGGCTGGCGCCAGTTCTGCAGCCTGCTGCGGTTGGACAACCCGCTGGCTGGCCTGTGGCGCCACATTGGCGATCGCTGCAAGCGGTGGCGTTCCAGCTGGCGAGCTGCGTGCATCCATTGCAGACCCAAGCTGCTCAACCGGCCCATGCATGGCGGCCTCGATCGCTGTGGCGGCCCGCGGTGATGGGCTCAAAGCGGGCAGGTCTGGGTTTGATGCGAAGGCCGGCGCCATCGCTTGTGCCGGGGCCATCACGTCTCGCGAGGCTGCCGGTCGGTTGCGGGCTACCGTGTCGGACGCCTGCGCCGCCGGCTGCGACCACTGCACGGGCTGCACAGGCTGCGGCACAACCGTGCCGACAGCCGGACCGGCATTTTCCACACGATCCTTCTGCATCAAAGCTGCAACGCGGTTCGCGTCCTCGGCCAGTTCCTGCTTCTGAATCTTCGCCGCCATTGCACCCTCGAGCCCCAGCGCCTTGCGCTTGAGCACGCGCGCCTGGATCTGGGCAGGCGTGAGCACGGGGCCCGGCGCAGACTGGGCGACGGTTCCGCCAGGAGGTGATGCTGCCTGTGTGTCGCCGAGCGCTGCGGCCGCAGAAGCGGATTCGGCGGCTGGCTTGCCTGGCGCGCCCAAGCCCTTGGGCGCTGTCGCTTGCGTTGGGAGCGGCGCACCCGCACTGACAGCTTGCGGCGCACCGCCTGCCGTCTGTACTGCGGAGCTCGCGGATTGCGGCGTAGCACCTGGGCGCTGCGATGCGTCGCGCGGAGCCAGCCCGGTGGTGACCGCGTCCCCAACGTGGCCAGTGGCCGTGTCG
>JAUYSA010000149.1 GCA_030696545.1 Hyphomonadaceae bacterium | reverse complement strand
ACACCGCCAACCTCATGCTGACGGGCGACGAGAACATCATCGACATCGATTTCGTCATCAACTGGCGCGTGTTCGAACCGCGCGACTACCTGTTCAAGGTGGTCGACGTGGAAGGTGGTGATCCGAATAACCACGTGCTGATCGAGCAGATCGGCGAGAGCGCGATGCGCGAGATCGTCGGCACCTCGGCTTTCGAACCCATCACGACAACCGGCCGCACAAGCGTCGAAACGCGGGTGCGCGACCTGATGCAGCAGACGCTGAACTCCTACAACGCAGGCGTCGAAGTCATTTCGATCTCGCTGCGTGGCGCATCAGCTCCCGAGGAAGTCGTCAGCGTCCAGCGCGAAGTTTCCAGCGCCGAGCAGGACAAGGCCAAGCGCGAGGCGGAAGCCATCGCCTATCGCAACAAGGTTGTTCCCGAAGCCGAAGGTCAGGCCCAGCGCGTGATCCAGGAAGCGGAAGGCTACAAGGCCGCCTCCGTCGCCAACGCGCGCGGTGAGGCTGATCGCTTCGACCTCGTCTATGACCAGTATCGCGCGGCTCCCCGCGTGACGCGCGAGCGCATGTTCATCGAAACGATGGAACGCGTCCTTGGTCGCACAGACCAGATCATTCTCGACAGCAAGGCTGGAGCGGTTCCGATCCTGCCGCTCGACCAGCTGCGCGGCCGCCAACAGCCGCAGGGGCAATAACCATGCAGAGGCTCATCATCATCGGCGGTGTGGTCGCAGCAGCGCTGCTCGTCATTCTGGCCAACGCGTTCTACATCGTCTCGCTCGACCAGCAGGCCATCGTGCTGCGCTTCGGCCAGTACCAGTATGCGGTCAACGCGGACGGTTCGCCCCGCGGCGCGGGCCTGCACTTCAAGGTGCCGGTCGTCGAGAACGTGATCTATTACGACAAGCGGAACATGGGCTTTGATCTGGAATCGGCGGAGATCACCGCCGCTGACCAGCAACGCCTGAACGTCGACGCCATCGCGCGCTGGCGCATCAAGGATCCGACGCAGTTCTTCAGAGCGGCCAGCACGATGGATAACGGCCTCGCCCAGCTGCGCCTGCGCTTCAATGCGGCGCTGCGCGGCGAACTTGGCAAGGTCTCTCAGCCCGACATCATTTCTGGCCAGCGCGCCAGCGTGATGCAGCGGATCAAGACCTCGCTGCAGGCGCAGATGACGACGCTGGGTATCGAGATTATCGACGTCCGGATCCGCCAGGCCGACTTGCCGGAAGCGAACTCCCAGCGCGTGTATGAGCGCATGAAGTCGCAGCTGCAGCAGAAGGTGAACCAGTACCGCGCCGAAGGTGAGGGGTTGTATCTCTCGATCGTCGGTGAAGCGGACAAGCAGGTGGAAGTCATCCTCGCCGAGGCCAACCAGAAGTCGCAGGTCCTGCGCGGTGAAGGCGATGCCGAGCGCAACAAGGTCTATGCGGCGGCCTACGGCAAGGACCCGGAGTTCTTCTCGTTCTATCGCTCGCTGGAGGCTTACGACAAATCCATCAAGGCCGGCACGCCGTTCGTGATGTCGCCTGACAGCGACTTCTTCAAATACTTCAAGAGCAGCACGGTTCGCTGATCCTCTGGAGCTTGGCTACCAGGCAGGCCCGCTCGAAAGAGCGGGCCTTTCTGTTTGGAGAGGTCGCATTGCCCGACCGGCTGTCCGGCCCTAAATTCAGTCTGTCAGCGCAAGGTTCGCCCATGACTGCTTCGCCCCTCGATTTCACGGACGCCGAGCTCGACGAGGCGCGCCGCATGAACCGGCAGTTGCGGTGGGCGCCGCGCTTTCGCGCGCCGTCGCGGGTTGGCAAGATGATGATCCAGACGATGCTTGGGGCGCAGGCTTTCATGCATCATGGCGTTGCCGGCGTGACGACGTCCATGCGCCGCGTCACGTGGCAGGACCATAACTTCATGCTTCGCATTCTGCGGCCTGTGGGGGAGGTGCGGGGCGTCTATGTCGATTATCACGGCGGCGGCTGGGCGATCGGCACGGCTGCGATGGATGACAAGGTGAATGCACGCATCGCGGCGGAGTGCGGGCTGGTGGTCGTCAGCGTTGATTACACCACGCTGCCCGACATCGATCTGCCGGGGATGATCGCCCAGTGCGCGGCTGCGGGGGACTGGGCCTTCGCGCACGCCATGCAAGAGTTTGGCGCAACGGAAATGTTCATTGGCGGGGAGTCGGCTGGGGCGCATCTGGCCGCCTGCACGATGCTTCGCTTGCGCGACACGCGCTCGGACTTCGCGCGGCTGCGCGGCGCCGTGCTGTTTTATGGACCGTACGATCTCTCATGCACGCCGAGCGTGCGATCGGCGCCGCGCGATACGCTTGTGCTTGATGGGCCGGCGATGACCACAGGGCTCGCAAGGCTGTTGCCAGACAGGAATGAGGAGGGGCGGCGCGATCCTGCGTTCTCGCCGCTCTATGCTGACCTTGCGGGCCTGCCACCTGCAGTGCTGCTGTGCGGCACGATTGATCCGCTGATCGACGACAGCACGCTGATGGCGGAGCGATGGACGGCAGCAAGTGGCAATGCGCGCGTAATCATCGTTCCGGACGCGCCGCACGCGTTCAACCGCTTTCCGACCCGCGTTGCGTCGCGCACGAACGCGTTCGTTCGCGACTGGATCGATACGCAACTTGCCGGGCGCGCGGATGTGGCGAGAGCTGCAGAGTAGATTTCGTCAAGCGTAGCGGGATAGCATCAAACTGGCTGATTAAAGGCCGGGCCTCTCATGGCAATCGCTGCGACAGCAGCCGAATTCTCAGCGCTCCGGCCGTTTTTCTGGTAGTTCGAGGAATTCGCGTTCGGTCATCATCGAGAATTCGTCGATCAGCCAGGCTTCGTCGTCGCGCTGGCTGAGTTCGATTGTGTAGGCGTCGCCTGACACTGTGTCGCCGACCTGGAAAACGGCGCTTTGCCTGTCATAGCGTGGGCCGAAGACCTTGCCGCCATCGCGTGCGAGAAGCTCGACCATTTCGGGCATGAAGATGCTTTGATAGGCATCGCTGTTCGGGCCGTCGGCCAGCGCGTTCTTGACGGCGTCGATGTTGACCTGATCGACCAGCGGCAACATGCGGGCGAGATCGCGCGCGTTGTAGGCTTCCACGAACCTGCGGGCGACCGACGACGGGTCTTTCATGTTGACCGGCGTTTCGCCGCTGCAGGCAGCG
>JAUYSA010000161.1 GCA_030696545.1 Hyphomonadaceae bacterium | reverse complement strand
AACCTCGACATCAACGCGGCGAACAAGGCTGTGCTGGGCGCGCTGAAGCCGGGCGGCCTCTACATCGTGCTCGATCACCAGATCGCCAAGGGTCAGGAGTTCAGCGCCGAGAACCATCGCATCGACGAAGCCAAGGTGAAGGCTGAAGTTCTGGCGGCTGGCTTCGAGTTCGTTGGCGCCTCGACCGTGCTGCGTAACCCGGCGGATGATGGCACGAAAACGATCTTCGATCCGTCGATCCGCGGCAAGACGGACCAGTTCATCCTGAAGTTCAAGAAGCCGGGCTGAGGGTTGCTGGGTTTGTGAATTGAGAGAGGGCGGCTTTCGGGCCGCCCTTTTTTGTTTGGGGAGACGGCGGCGATGGGCACGTACCACCAACGCGAAGCTGGACTCGTCATGCCCGCCGAAGCGCAGCGGAGAGCGGGAACCCAGATGATGCGAGCGCAGCGCGTGTGGCCCCTGGGTTCCTGCTTTCGCAGGAATGACGATTGATGGAGTTATCTAGAGACTCGCCCCCAACGTCTCGGCGCTTCGCGCCGATCCACTTCCCCCGCACGCGGGGGAAGATGGCCGATAGGGCGGATGCTCGCAGCTATCGGAACAGGATCTCCTTCCGCTTCAGCCCCTTCGTCTCCAGCGCCTGGGCGATGCGGTGGCGGTGGCACTTTGCGCCGTCGCCGCAGAAGCAGAGCAGGGCGGTGGGCTGGTCGCGGATGAGCTCTTCAGCTTCGAGCAGCGCGAGCTGGGCTTCGGGTCGCATGAAGCTGGCTTCGTAGATCTGGCGGAATTCATCCATGCGGCCGGCGCGGTTGGCATCGCGGCCAGCCTTGGGTGTGCCGAGCGGGCGAAGGTGGATGTAGCCAATGCCTTCCGCGTCGAGCGAGGCGGCGAGGAGCTTTTTCGAGAAGCCGGCGCGGCGGGAGTTGGCGACATCGCGCGTGTCGATGATGCGCTTCACCCCGGCTGCCTGCAGGCTGGCGATAAGGCCGGCAAGCGTCGTGTGTTCATAGCCGACGGTGAAAAAGGTTCTCGCTTTCGCCATGTCCCGAAGATAGGCGCGCAATGCGATGCTGCAATCTGGCCGCTGTTTTCAGTTCTTCTTGTCCGGTTTTTCCTGTCTGCCCAGACGGGCGGCCGTCATGATGTTGACCATCGCGTAATTGCCCTCATGGCAGGCGTATTCGTAAACCGGACTTGCAATGCGCTTCAGCACGTACTCCGCCAGCCACGGCGCCTTGTAGAGCGAGGCATCCTCGATCGTGAATCGGTAGAGCAACAGGTCGGCGGACAAAAGGCGGAAGCGTTCGATCACGCGGCTATCGCTTGTGACGAACGCGCCTCCGCGCCAGGTAAGCCCGGCGGGATCAGAGATCGACAGGCTGTCAGTTTCGACCACGAACGTATCGTCCTCCCACCTGCCGCGCGATTGACCACCGCGCGAGCGAAGCGCGTCGTGTTGCGGCGGGTCGGTGAGCGACACGATCCGCAAGGGCTCCATGTCCTCCATCGATATGACCACGGTGTCTGGTGTCTGCACGATCTGCATGGGGATCATCAGGGAGGAGGCTGACATCGGCGCGTTGACCAGACCGTCGATGCAGCGTTCTGGAACGGGGCGATTTTCAGGATCGTCGAACTCTGGTCCGTCCCGATCGAGCGCGGCCTTCGCCAGCGCGGTGAGCGGTAGCTTGCCGTCCGCAGGCTCGATGAGCCAAGACGAACGAAGATCGCCGTTCACTTCGAGCAATGCGCGGGGTACTGGGTTCGAGTCGAATTCGGGATCATAGACTTCACCCTCGCTCTGGTCCGCGATCAGTTTTTCGATCAGGGCGGCTTGCGCCTCGGGCGGCACGACCAGCTCCGTCACGCCTTTGGGGCGCTGGAGCGGCGTCAGGAAGCCGGAGAACCAGTAACCATGCAGATCGGGGCGGCCATCAGGCGCGCGGGGAATCGGAGCGGCGCTTTCCTGCGCCAGTGCTGGAGCCGCCGCCAGCAGGGCGAGAGCTGCGATGAGTGAACGCATTGGAGGCACCTGACCTGACCGGCGCCAGCGTGCACACATTTTTTGTATGCGCCAGTGGAGTCGCGCGGTGTGGGCTGTGAGTACGCCCTCGTGGTTCGACGGGCGGCCCTTCGGGCCTGCTCACCATGAGGGCTACTGATCCGCTGGTGGCTTAGCCCTCATGGTGAGCAGCGGTCCTTCGCGAAGCGATGGAGCGCGTCCGTCGAACCATGAGGGCGAACGCGCGCTACCTGCACTCCGGATTGATGCCCTGGACGTAGTTCTTGATGACGTCGATGTCCTTGGCCGATGCAGCGCCCTCGAAGCCGGTGAGGCGTTCGTAGCCGACGTCGATCGGGTATTGCTTCAGATACCAGGACGCGACCGGCATATAGGACCAGTGCCATTTTTCTTCTTCGTAGCCGGTGGAGCGGTCTGCGCCCTTGGCGGAATAGACCTGGCAGAAGCCGTATTGCGGCGCGTGGGCCGTGAGCCAGTCATAGATGCGCTTGCCGTCGCGCGTGTTGAAATAGCTGTTGTTCAGGTTGTTGATGTCGAAGTCCGTGCCCCAGTGGTGACGCGAGGTGCCGGGCATCGATGAGAATTCGAGGATCTTGAGGGCGCGGGCTTTCGGGTCCGGCGTTGAGGCGTTGAGTTTCTTGCCGCCAACCAGCGTCTTGCCGGTCCACTTATTCTCCCAGATCTGTTTCTGGTCGGAGAAGGAACGGAAAGCGGAGACGGCTTTCAGGACGTAGCCATTGGAGGCTGCGTCATCGGCCATGCGGACGAAGGCATCGACCGCATCCTTGTGGCCCCAGACGCGTGAGCCGCCGAGATATTTTTCGGGGATCTTCGCGAACATGGGATCCTTCGCCGGATCGACATCGCCGATCAGGTATTTCAGCGCGACATGGCTGGTGGAGGGCGCTTCGACTTCTTCCACCGCTTGCGCCGGCGGGGCGGGGTCGACGGCCGGCGTGGCTTCGGGCGCGGGCGGCTGGACGGGATCGGGATAGCTGGCGACGGTGGCGGGTTCGCTCGATTGCGCAGACGCAACGATCGGATCGGCGGGCGGCCCGCTGCACGCGGCGAGCAGGGCGGCGCTTAACAGGGCGAGCGCAGGACCAGATCTCATCACAGTCTCCGTAACCCCCGTGCGATTCAAATCACGCGCGAAGCGATTGGCCAAGGATTTACGGCGCCGCATCCAGAAATGATTGATGGGCGGGAATGAAGGTTTGCGGTGCGTCATGCGCCTTGTAATGGTTGGCCCGCGGCGATCCGGGACGGATGCGGCCCGGGGGGTCATGGCATGGCAGGCAGCGTCGACGGCGCCAGCGCAGGGACGGCACGACCCGTAAAGCGGCGAAGCGCTTTCTTTCTCGTCGCCTCAGTGTTGATGGTCCTGATCGTGTTCCTCGGTTTCCTGCCGAGCTTTTATTTGCGGTTCCAGTTCCGCACCACGCCGTTGCCGATTCACCTCCTTGTACACGGCGTCGTCATGACGGCGTGGATGCTGCTGTTCCTGGCGCAGACCGTGCTTGTGGCGACGCGGCGGAGCGACCTGCACAGGAAGCTTGGCGTGGCGGGGGCGGTTCTGGCCGCGACCGTTGTTGTCGTGGGCGTTCATGCAACGCTGAGTATGCCCGGATATTATGCGGCGAAGGGCATTGTCCTGCCCTTTCCCGTCGAGATCCTGGTGGTGGGCAACCTCTTCGGGTTTATGCTGTTCGCAGGATATGTTGCAGCTGCCATCCTGCTGAGGCGGGATACGCCCACACACAAGCGGCTGATGTACTGGGCGAGCATCGTCACGATGGGGCCGGCGTTGACGCCTATGCGCAGCCTTGGCGAAATGATCCTGCCTTACTTCCCTACCACGTTTCCGCCCGAGATCGCACTAGGCTGGGTCGCCTGGAGCGCGCTGCTGATACACGACTGGCGCGTGATGCGCGGGTTTCATCCTGCGACGGTGATCGGCGGGATACTGCTCCTGTTCATCAGCCCCGCGATCGTCGACTGGTTCCTGCTGATCGAGCCGGTGCTGGCATGGGTACGCGCGCTGGCGTGAGGCTGGACTGCCCTAGTTCTTCAACTTGAGTTCAGGGCAACGGGCATGCTGAGCCATGTTCGTACGCGGCTGGGGGCGAAGCGCGGAGGAGTCTTTCATCTGGCCCATGCCAACATCGCGGTGGCCGCGATTTGCCGGAGCTTCTCGCGGCTTGCGCCATCGCGGGCCAAGGTCGACATCCCTTGAATGACGGCCATGACGTGCCCCGCCAACGCGCCGGCATTTGCATCTGACGCCATTGCGCCGATCTTGATGTCGCGCAGGATCTTGTCTTTCAGGCGGGCTTCGATCTTGCGCCGGATGGACCCCAATTCGGCCTGCACGTCGGCTGCTGCCGCTGAGCAGCTGATGGCGGAGCTCGCGAGCAGACAGCCCTTCGGTGTGTCGCGGCCGGTAAAACCGGCAACTGACGCGTCAAGCAGCCCTGCCGCCGCCTGCTGCGCGGTTGGGGCGTCGTCGATGATCGTGTCCGCGTTGACTGGGCCTGAGATATAAAGGCGAACAGCCTCGAGAAAGAGCCGCTTCTTGTCGCCAAAGGCGGCGTAAATGCTGGGAGCGTTCACGCCCATCGCTGATGTGAGGTCACTGAGTGAGGTTGCCTCGTAGCCATGCTTCCAGAACAGCAGCATCGCCTGGGCAAGCGCCGCGTCGCGATCAAACGACAGAGGGCGCCCGATCTTCCGGACTGGCGTGGGGGCAGACGCTTTCATATCGATCACTATATAAACGTTGACGGTCGCTGTGGAAAGGCGCATTTCCTTTTGTATCAACCGATACGAAAGAGACCGGCCATGCCTCCTACGCAATTTCGCACGCTCGGTAAATCCGGACTTGTTGTCAGTCCCTTTGCGCTGGGGACGATGACTTTCGGGA
Organism: Hyphomonadaceae bacterium; assembly: GCA_030696545.1. Taxonomy (GTDB): domain Bacteria; phylum Pseudomonadota; class Alphaproteobacteria; order Caulobacterales; family Hyphomonadaceae; genus UBA7672. Next base: position 5,110 of record JAUYSA010000161.1, on the reverse strand, counting down.
CGGCGCGCTGGGGTGCTGGTCAGGACGGGTCACGCGAGATCTTCAACGCCTATGTCGAGGCGGGAGGAAACTTCGTCGACACCGCTGATGTGTATTCAGGCGGGCGAAGCGAAGAGATACTTGGCGGCCTGATCGCCGAACGCGGTCTGCGCAACGAGATGGTCATAGCAACAAAGGCGGGTTTTGCGGCAGGCAGCGGCGTTTCCGCGGGCGGCAGTGGCGCGCGACATCTGCACAGCGCACTGAACGGGTCGCTGCAACGGCTGCGTACCGACCATGTCGATCTCTTCTGGCTGCATGTGTGGGATTCAGTAACGCCCGCCGAGGAGTTGCTTGAGACGATGGCGGGGCTCGTGCGTTCAGGGAAAATTCGGTATTGGGGCATGTCGAATTCGCCAGCCTGGTATGTCGCGAAAGTCGCCACGCTAGCGGCCGTTCGCGGAATGCCCGGACCAATCGCCCTTCAGTATTTTTACTCGTTGGCAAACCGCGATATCGAAGACGAACACATGCCACTGGCCGCCGCGTTCGACATGGCGGTTCAGCCCTGGAGCCCGCTCGCCTATGGTTTGCTGACCGGCAAATATGACAGGGGGACAGTCGAGGCTGCCGCGCCACGGGCAGGTGGATTGCCGCGCGACGCCGCCAAGCAGGACGAGGAGCGTCCGCACGACGACAAGCGGCTCGACGGCGCCAATCCCTTCGGCGACACGCTCTTCACGGAACGGAACTGGAAGATCCTGGATGTGCTGCGCGGCGTTGCAGATGACACTGGCAATAGTCCTGCGCAGATCGCGCTGGCCTGGGTGATGAGCCGGCCAGGGATTGCCGGCACGCTTATGGGAGTCAGTCGTGCGGGGCAGGTCGTTGAGAACATGGCGGCGCTCGCGATAACGCTTTCGCCGGAGCATCGCGCCGCGCTGAATGCGATCAGCGCGCCTGATTCAAGGATGCTTTATAGCTTGTTTACGCCAGGCCTCCGTCAGCACGCGGTGTTTGGCGGCAGCCAGGTTAGCGGGTGGCGCGATTAGATGGTCGACGCGTTTGAACGGACCGGGCCTTGCAGCCTCAGTTCTTGAACTTGGGTTCTCTGGGACGCATCAGGCCTTCCTGTGTAACCGAGGCCACCAGCGTGCCGGACTGGGTGAAGACTTCGCCACGGTTGAAGCCGCGCGCGCCCGAGGCTGAGGGTGAGTCCATCGTGTAGAGCAGCCAGTCCGACATATCGAAGGGTTCGTGGAACCACATCGAGTGGTCGAGGCTCGCCATCTGCACGCCGCCGGTGAACCAGTTGACGCCGTGGGGCTTCGTTGCGGTGTCGAGAATGCCCATGTCGGAGGCGTAGGCGAGCAGGCATTGCTGGAGCGCGACGTTGTTCGCGTCGATCTTGCCGCGCGCGCGCAGCCACATCTGCTTCTTCGGTTCGGTCTTGGCAGGCGAAATCATCTGGCGCGGATCGACTGGCTTCAGCTCGATCGGGCGGGGGCGCGAGAACTGTTTCTGGAATTCCTTCGGGATGTGGTCCTTCGCCATCGCGCGCAGCTCGTCTTCCGACATCAGCTCGTCGGGCTTCTTTGTCTGCGGCATCGGCGACTGGTGGGTGAAGCCTGTCTCCGGCGTCTGGAAGGAGCAGGAGAGGTTGAGGATCTGCTCGCCATGCTGGATCGCGACGACGCGGCGGGTGGCGAAGCTCTTGCCGTCACGCGCGCGGTCAACCTCGTAGAGGATCGGCACGGTCGGGTCGCCGGGGCGGATGAAGTAGGCGTGCAAGCTGTGGCAGACGCGGTTCTCGACCGTCTTGTAGGCGGCAACCAGCGCCTGCGCGATGACCTGGCCGCCGAACACGCGCTTCATGCCATCGTCGGGGGACTGGCCACGGAAGAGGTTGACCTCGATCCGCTCGATATCGAGCAGCGAAACCAGGTCGGCGACCGGATCTTCGGAGAAGGGGGCGGCGTCGGTCATTGGCAGGCATCCGTGGGAGTGGGGGCAGCCGGTCTTCGCCAGCCAGCGTCCCTAAAACGACAGTGGCGGCAGGTATAGACCTGCCGCCACCATTTTGCGAACTCCCGAAAAAGGGGAGGCGATCAGGGCGTTTCGGGCGGGCAATCGCCGAGGCGGACCATCTTGATCGTGGTAGTCGAGGGGTTGGGAATGCCCGGAGGCGCGGGATCGATCGAGGAGGTCATCTCCATCGTGTAGGCGGTGTTGAAGTCGCCCATGATCTTGCTGTCAGTGGTGATGGTCGTGCCGTCCATTGTGCAGATGGAGCGGCCGGTGATGCCGCCAGCAATCGGCGTGTAGGCGTTCTCGGAGCAGGTCATGCCGGCCTGCTTCTGCATCTCCTGCGCTTCGGCGAAGCTGATCTGTTCCTTGTAGCAGATCTTCTGCGCCGGCATGGCCATGCCGGCGGCGTCGAGGGTCATCTCCCACTGGCCGATGGCGGGGCCCATGGCGGTGTCTGCCGCCGGGGCAGGCGCAGCGGGTGCTGCGGCTTCAGGCGTGGCGGCGGCGCTTTCGGTGGGCGGCGCGGCGGGGCCGCCACATGCGGCGAGCGCCAGCATGGCGACGGCCGATAGAAGGTAAATTCTCATCCACGTCCTCCTGTCGTTGATTCGACAGGCGGGAATGTACCCTGTTGCGCGACATGGGCGACTTACAGATGCGTACATGCGGGCGCGCATTATGCCGGAGCTTGCCGGGGCTGTATGCTCTCGGCTATTCGGGCTTCCGCTCCTGATAGTCTTCATAACAAACGAGAGGGCCCCCCATGGCCGGCCACAGCAAATGGGCGAACATCCAGCACCGCAAGGGCAAGGCCGACAAGGCCAAGGCCAAGCTGTTTTCGAAGTTTGCAAAAGAGATCACGGTCGCGGCCAAGAGCGGCATGGCGGATGTGAACTTCAATCCGCGCCTGCGCCTGGCCGTGAACAACGCCAAGGCCGCGTCGATGCCGAAGGACAACATCCAGCGCGCGATCGACAAGGGCGCGGGCGCTGATGGCGCCAACTATGAGGCGATCCGCTACGAAGGCTTTGCGCCGGGTGGCGTGGGCCTGATCGTGGAGTGCTCGACCGACAACAAGAACCGTGCGGCGACGGATGTGCGCACGGCGTTCACGCACCATGGCGGCAATCTCGGGCAGACAGGGGCCGTCTCGTCAGGCTTCGAGAATGTCGGCGAGATCATCTATCCGGTGAATGCCGGGACTGAAGACGCTATCATGGAAGCAGCGCTTGAAGCCGGCGCCAGCGATGTGTCGAGCGATGCGGATGGGCACTACATCTACACGGCCCGCGCAGACCTTGCCGAAGTGGCAGCGGCGCTTGAAGGCAAGATCAAGACGGCGGCGACATCGACCTCGCTGATCTGGAAACCGCTGAACATGGTGCAGGTCGAAGGCGAGAACGCCGAGAAGCTGATGAAGATGCTCGACGAGCTCGATGACTGCGACGATGTGCAGAACGTCTATGGCAATTACGAGATCAGCGACGAAGAAATGGCCCGTCTGGCGGGGTAAGGCCTACTTCTTCTCCGGATAGTTGGGTGATTTGTATATGCCCATGCTGGTGAGTCCCGGCTTGAACTGCTTGTGGCAGGCCTCGCACGCGGCGACGAGACGATCGCCCGCCGTGTTCAGCATGGCCGCATCCTGCATAATGGACGCCTGAAGCGCATCCATGCCGGCCGCGCTAAGTTCGTCAGACATCTTTATCCAATCGGGATCTGTGACCCAGTCCGCATCGTTCGGACCCGTTCCCGCTAGCTGGATCAGCTTGCCGCTGATGGCCATCTGATACGCGTTGTATTGCGCTTCAAGCCAGCGATCGGCCGTGGCTGGCGGTTCGTAGGCGTCAAGCCAGAGCGGCTCTGACGCATGATCGACGAGCGCGACCATGATCGCATTTATGCTCACCGGAAGCTTGATTGGCGTCGCGGCTGTTGTAGCGGATGCAACTGGCGCAGCGGCGGGTGGCGCTTCGGTTTTAGCAGGCGCGCAGGCCGTGGCCGCTGCGACGGAGGCAAGACCGAGAATGGCGGACGAGAATGCACGCATGGTGGACAGCCTCTCCTGTTGATCGAGGACGCAGAGGCTAGACCAGTTGCGGATGGCAAACTTGATGCCGATCAATCGCCTGGAAATGAATTTGAGGGGTTTGCGACAGGCGTTTTTAACCGCTTCGCGGCAATGTCGGGCCATGCGGGGTCGGCAATTCGACAATATGTCCGGGCCGGACTGGGTGATGGTTCACCAGACGTCTGGCCGCAAGGATTTCAGGCTGTACGTCTTGCTGGCGTTTGGCCTTGTGTTCGCGTTTGCGGGCGCGACGATTGATCCGGCGACAAACTGCGATGAAAGCGGCGAGTGCGCGCCCTGGCTCGTGCCGGTGGCGTTCTGGATCGGCGTGCTGGCGAGCGTCGCCGGTCTGACGGGCATTGTGCGGAACTTCAAACGCGGCAGCAGGATCAACGCTCGCACGGGCGAGCTGCACTGGTGGAACGAGGTGCACGCATCCGCCTCAGGCAGCCTGAACCTCGCGGACGTTTCGGTGATCCGCGTCGATGCAAGCTCGGAGTCGTCGACTGTCAAACTACTCGACGGTAAGGGCGCCGTGTTGCCGTTTGCCGGCACTGAGGTGTTGCCGGGGCGGCTTGAACAATGGGCGCGCGGCGTGTCGAAGATGCAGCCGCATATCCGGGTCGAGCTGGCCTGAGTTTCAGGACGCGCGGTATTCGGCCTCACGCGCAGGCGCAACGTGAAGCCTGTTACCGAGCTTGGTCTGGCTGAGTGTGCGGCAGAAGTGCGGATCGTAAAGATTGGCCGAGCCGAGAAAGCGGATCGCTTTCGCTTCGAGGTCTTTCGCGCGCCTGGCTTCGTCGTCATCGCAGATGCGGTTGTCGCGGATGGCGGCGAGAAGTTGCGCCATGGCTCCAGCGGCGGAGATGGCGTCGACCAGCGCGAGGCGGGTGCGGGCTTCATCGGCGGCGAGCATGAGTTCGTCGGAGATGGCTTCAAGCTGGCGCATCAGCTCCGGCGAGCGGGCGAGCTGGGCTTCGTCATGGTGGCGGGCGAGTTGATCGTTGAAGCCTTCGAGACGGACGTTTGCGG
>JAUYSA010000415.1 GCA_030696545.1 Hyphomonadaceae bacterium | reverse complement strand
CGAACATGAAGCCGGCCGAAAACACAGCCGCAACCATGCCAACGCCGAGCGCCGATGCTCCCATGTAGTTGAGCGCCAGCGGCGTCGACACGCTGAGGATGCCGGATGCGGCTTGCAGCAGCATGACCGCGAGAATGAGGGACGCGACGTTACGATAGACGGTCATTGCTAGGGCGAGGCGGCGTTTCTGGTGTTCTTGTTTGCGCCAGTGCTACGCCGCTTCGCCAGGATGCGCGTCTAAATTCTTGTTACGGCGAAACACACTTTCGAGTGGCCGGCGGAGGCAAGACGCAGACCGCGTCTGAGACTTGCCCCCATCCGGCTTCGCCATCCCTCTCCCGCTTTAGGCGGGAAGAGCTCACGCGCCGGCCCACGTTCCGTGGAAGCCGAGCGGCCAGGCGTAGTCTGCCTGCCAGACAGCGACTGGACCATCGGTTACGTGCGCTGCGTCGAAGACGTGGACTTCGCTGCGGCCGAGCTTCGTGTTGATTGCCGTGCCGATCAGCCAGCTGTCTGTTTCCGCCGCGCCTGAGCCTTTCGGCACGAAGAGGTTTTCCTCGACCATGTAGTCGGCGCCGAAATCAAAAATCTGCGCCTTGCCGCTGGACCAGTTCTGGACCGCAAGGGCGCTGCCGCCGGGCTGGCCTTCGACAGACCCCGTGACCATCGCGGTGAGCTTGCGCGACAGGCCGTGGCGGCGCGGATCGACCTGCGGGAAATCGCCAGCGATGTTTGTTTCCGTCATCTTCACGTCGCCCGAGGTCGGGATGACCGTCATGGTGAGCTTCGAGGTGACGGTGTCGCCGGCATACTTGCCCCGGATCTCGTCAGCCCCGCCGCCCGTACCGAGAATGGGCTCGGGATAGAAGGCGGCGTCGAGCCGGATTGTGCCGTCGCTTTCCTCCCACGCCGCGCCGGTGTGGTAGAAGGAGCGCGCGGGGCCTTGGGCCCAGCGGGTCTTCTTCAGGTCGTCCTTGTCGATAATCAGGAATTTCATCCCCTCGTCCGGCTTCCATACGAAGCCGTCGATGAAGGGCGGAATGTTCTTCGTCTGGATCCAGGGCTGGCACAGGATCACCAGCTTGCGCTCCGTCATCGTCCAGTCGTGGATGTAGTGAGCGGCGCCTATATCGACCAGGCCGAAGTCCTTGGTCGAGCCATCCGGGTTGATGTTGAAGATGCCGACGCGGGAGCCGTTCATCGCGAGGCTCCACACGCGGCCATCGGGCTCGCGCATGGGATGGGCGAGGAAGGGCATGCCTTTCAGGTCGTTGCGCCAGATCTTGAGGCCTTTGGTTTCGAGAGTGACCGGGTCGATGCGGTAGGGCGAGCCCGCTTCCCACAGAGCGAGCAATTCGCCGCCGGACATCATGACCGAGATGTTGCCGGGGTTCACATCGTCCGAAGAGCCGACCGGATAGGACGGGTCGCCCTTGGTGCCAAAGCCAGGCGCGAGGAACTTGTTCGCCTTCATCTCGAGGCGGCGTTTCTGCGTGTCGATGAACTTGCCGGAGTGAACCGCCTTGCCCTCGCCGATGGCGATGCGCTGGACCATGCCGTCGCCGTCAAACCAGTGGGTGGCGTAACTGTCGCCGTGTTTGAAGTGGGCGGGACCATTTCGGTAGAGCGTGCCGGTGAGGCCAGCCGGGGCCTTGCCGCGGACGAGCTTCATCGGACCGGGGGCGAAGCCTTCGGCAGGGGCGTTGGCGTATCCGACGTGCCAGCCGGGGAGGACCGGCTCGGCGAACACTTTTGGCGAGACTGCCAGCGCGGCGCCAGTCATCAGGCCGGTGTGGAGGAACATGCGGCGGGAGAGGTTCATGGATTCGTTCCTGGCGTCGGTCTGGCTTACGGGAGCTTGATGGTGTGGACGGCGCCGGTGGCGGCGACATCGAACTTGGCGGCATCCCACTTGGCAGGGCCGAACTGGGCCGGGGCGTTGTTGGAGAAGGCGAAGGGCTCGATCGGCATTCCGAACGGGTTCGCGCCCATCTTTCCATCGCCGTCGACGTCGTGGAACAGCTTGATGCCATACTGGCCGGCGGGGAGTTCGAAGGTGGTGGTCGCCGTGTCTGCCGAGACCGGAAGCATGCTGGCGGCAACCTGTTTGTCGGCGTCATAGCCGGCCTGGTCATAGATCGCGATCATCAGGGCGCCCTTGTGGTCCTTGATGCCGGTCACGGTCAGGGTGAGTTGGGCCTTGGCCGGGTCGGCTGCGGCGGTTCCCGGGAAGAGCAGCGCGGCGGCCAGGAGGAGGGCCGGAACCGGGGCGAAGATGCCGACGGCGGCTTCAAAGAGAGGGAGGCGTTTCATGGCGACGTCCTTTTTTGTTTTTTGTTCGCATCAGAGCCAGCTTTCTGCGCCAGCAAACGCAAGATCAGGCGCCATGAGCAGCCGAACCACCCCAAATGCGCGAACCGCCTGTTTTGCTTCGCGAAGTAACGGGTTAAACCGTTCGCGAAGCGCGAAATGCACTCGCGAAACGCCAGTGAACGGGGCTTGTAACGGTCAATGTCAGGGTCGCTGCCGGCCTGGGCTGTGAATATCCTCCGGTGGGCGGCCATATCGGTCGGCCTCGGGGTGATCTTTGCCTGGTTCGGGGTCTATCAGACGGGCGAGATCCCCTTCCCGGAGCGGGTGGGTTACTGGACCCTGCTGATAGCGATTGGAGCCGCGTGCGGCCTCGTGATCACGCCACTGGTCTTCGATAAGTGGCTGGCGAAGGCGCACCCGGTGATAACCATCGCGGTCGCGGCCGCGCTGATCTCCATCCCGATCACGGCGGGCATTATCGCCATTGAGGCGTCGTCTGACGGCACGATTGCCCCGCCCGCCTGGTGGGCGCAGCAATATGTCTATGTGCTGGTCGTCTCCCTGATCGTGACCACGGGTGGTTGGGCCATGGATCGGTTCCAGGACAACAAGAAGAAAGCGGCTGAGGCTGCCCAGGCAATGCCCGCGGCGGCCCCCGCCGGGTCAGCTTTCGCGGACCGCCTGCCGGTGAAGTTCCGCACGGCGCAGGTCTATGCCGTTTCGGCCGAGGACCATTACCTGCGCGTCCACACCAGCGCCGGGGAGACGATGATCCTGATGCGGCTGGCGGATGCGGTGCGCGAGCTGGCGGCGCTGGAGGGACAGCAGACGCATCGGTCGTGGTGGGTGGCGAAGCAGGGGCTGGCTGACGCTACACGCGACGACGGAAAGGTGACGCTGAAGCTGAAATCGGGCGGCGAGGCCCCGGTTAGCCGGACCTATCAGAAGGCCATCAGGGACGCGGGCTGGCTTTAGGCCTCGTAGTCGCTCTCAAACGTGATGTCCGGCAATGCGGCACGGAGTTTGGGCAGCAGCGCCCTAACCCGATCCTTAAACGGCGGATTGTCCTCGTAGCCAAACATTATGCGGTCGGGCGCGACCGCTTCGCCGCTTGCCGGATCATCCCACGGGAAGGTGTCGTCGTAGTCCGTGACGAGTTGCTCGATCTCGTCGCGCAGCTCCTGCGGGATGGCGAGCATCGCAGACTCGACCGGATAGCCGAAGCGAGCCTTGGCCTCGTCATCATAGGCCCACAGCAACACGCCTGAACCAGCATCAAAGAAGAAGCGCAGCAGCATGTCAGATCCGTGCGTGACGTTCCTGGGCCGCGAGCTTGTCGACAAGCTCTGCGACGAAACGGATGTGGGCGCGCAGGCGGTATAGATCGTCCGTGTAGCTGACGGGCACCTCGACATTGCCTGTTTCGGCCTGCAGGTCGGCGAGCTTGGCGCGGACCTCTGTGCGGTCTTCAGGCGTTTCGGCCGCCCTGCCCGCCGCTTCGAGCTCGCGCAGGTTGTTGTACCAGACATAGATCTTGCGGCGGATGCGCCAGCGATAGAGCGGCGGCGCGGCGCGGATCAGCGGGATCATCAGGGTGATCAGCGGGATGGCCAGCACCCACGCACGCTCAAGGAAGTTGGCGACGCTGTACGGAAAGATGCGGCGCAGGAAGCTGGGGCCGTTCTTGTAGTAGCGCTCGGCCTCGTCCGAGATCACGATGTCGGAAAGCTCTGACGTCGGGAAGCGGCCTGGATCGGCCAGCAGAGAGCCAGCGCCATGTTCCCGGAATGCCGCTTCGATCAGTAGAGACTGGATCGCGGGATGGAGATCTTCGCGCACGGCGATCTGCGCAGCAGGCGCGATCAGCGTCACATCCTCCTTTGGCAGGATGGCGGCGAGATCGATCACGCCGCGATAGAGCGTGACTTCGTCGAGATAGGCGTGACGGCGCGCCAGCGCGTGAGCTTCGCGCATGGAGAGGAGCGCCACGTTGGGATCGGCAATCAGGTCTGCGATCCAGCCGGTCGTCGGCCCGGAGACGACGAGCGCAACGTCGACTTCTCCAGCCTTGAGAGCGGCGGCCGCTGCCTGCCCGGCGAGCGGGTTGGCGGTGTATTTATCGGGCGTAACGCCTGCTTCGGCGAGCAGGAGCGTTGCGAGCGCGCGTACGCCTGAGCCTTCTGGGCCGATGGCTACGCGACGGCCGGCTATGTCTTGCAGGTCGCCGGTCTGGGCCGATGCGCGATGAAAGACCCAGAGCGGTTCATAGAAGACGGCGCCGAGAGAACGGACGCCTTCCGAACCGAAGTCGGCGGCGAGGCCGGTCTGGACGATACCGATATCGGCCTGCTTCGCCTTGATCTTCGCCAGATTGTCGACCGAGCCGGCAGTCGCGAGGACTTCAACCTCGACGCCCTGACCGCGCAGGGCTTTCGCATAGTTTTCGGCAGTTGCCGCGTAAGCCCCGCCCGCTGCGCCGCCAGCGATGACGACTTTCTTCGGCGGCGCTGGCGCCATGAAGAGGAAGGCCACCAGAAGCCCGAGCAGCACGATGGCGATCGGCGCGCCATAGAAGCGGAGGACCTGTTTCATGACTGCCGACGCGTCCCCGACTTTCTGCGCTAGGCGCGCACACTAGGCAGTGGAACCCGGCGCGTGAAGGGAGCGCAGCAGGCGCACGACCTATTCCGCTGTCTTCAGCGGCTCGAACGGGCGCTCCGGGTCGTTGGGCAGGATGTTCTCGACATAGTTGCGAACATTGTCAGTGACGGCCTGCGGATCTCCGGCGAGTTGTTCCCAAGGGATCTGCTTGCCGAAGGTGAGATGGAATTTGTCGCCCTGCTTGTTGAGCAGTTCGTGGAACAGCGTGATGTCGCGTAGTTCGCGGTTGATATTGCAGAAGCGGTAATAGAGCGCCGAGTTGCGTCCATTGATGTGGAGCGGCGTGAGCGGCGTCTTGTTCTTGCGGGCGAGCGTCACGGCTGTCGGCAGCCATGGCTCGTCTGTCAGCTTGCCATCGCGCATCTGGGCCAGTGCGCCTGACGGGAAGATCATCAGCAGACGCTCGGCGGAGAAGGCAGCGGAGGCGCGGCGGAGGGTTTCCTTCGTCTTGGCGATGGTGCGCTTGTCCTGCACCCATTCGACCGGGATGATGACGTCCGCGAATTTCGGATTGATGCGGCAGGCGTCAGCGTTCGCCATGATCTCGATATCGGTGCGGATCGGCTTCAGCGCGGCGAGCGCGATCGATCCGTCTGCGAGGCCGGTTGGATGGTTGGAGACGATGACGGTGCGGCCAGTGCGCGGCACGCGCTCCAGACCTGTAGTGGTCACGCGGAGGTCGAGCGCCTTGTCGAGATAGGCGAAGCAGGCGGCGCCAGAGGGCAGCTTTTTGATTTCGTCAGCCCAACGAAGCGCTTTTCGATAGCCGAGCATGGAATAGAGCACGGGGCGAACCACCGGCCATGACCAGTGCTGTACCCAAGTTGGGCACCGCTCCTCGATCATGATGTCAACGATGTGCCCCGGCCGCGTTTCCGGGTCGATAAACGCTGCAAGCCCGCGGTCGGCGATCTCTGCTTGTTCAGGCATCCAAATCCCTGCGCGCCGCTCTAATTAGCAAAATGCCTTGACTTATTAACCATTCGTAACAGATAGCGAGTGAAAATCGCTTGAAGAGTTTTTCGCGGTTGCGAAACGTGTCGCCGGGGAATTTATCCCAGTCGCTGGACGCCTTTGGTCGGGAAGTCGGGCGGCAATAAAGGTTTTGGGGGAAGTGCATGAAAGTCTTGTGGGTGGAAGATCACGCCCGCGCAGGCGAGCTTCTGGCGGCGGCAGCCGCTGCGGCTTCGCGTAAGCGCTACGGGATCGACCTGGTCATTGCGACCTCGCTGCTGGACGCCGAGCGCAAGCTGAGGCTTGAGCGGTTTGAGCTGGTCGTGATCGACCTGATGCTTCCCGATTCCACGGACGAGGACGCAACTGTCACGCGTATCGCCAGCATGGGCAAATTCCGCGTGGCTGTGGTGTCGGGCAGCGACAAGCGCGACGAAGTGGTGAAGAGCCTGTTGCGCGCGGGCGTCGATTGCTCGCCCAAGGCTGTCGGCAAGGAAGACCTGCCGCTGGCCGACTTTGTGCGCCGGCCGGAGCTGTTCCGCGACTTCGTGCATTCGCTGATGCCGGATGCGAACACGCCCCTCAAAACGGCGACGCGCTAGCGGTCTCTCCAAACTTCCGCCGCGATCGGGCGCCACGCTTCCTTTGATAAGAAGGGGGCTTCCATGCGCTTGATTGGCCTGATCGTGCTGGCGGTTGCGACCGCTGTACCGGCGATCGCGCAGACTGCCGGGGATGAGGCGAAGATTCGGGCAGTCATCGCGGAATGGTATGAGCGGGTCGGCCATGCGCAGGCGCGACAGCCTTACGTGCTGATGGCGCCAGGCGGAATCGACGCCGGGCCAGGCTATGCCGACATTCCCTATCAGTCGCCCGAACACCGCAGCGCGGCCGCCTATTCCGGGCCGCGCATCAACAATGAGATGGCGGCGCAGGCGATGCGGTTCGCCTATGATATCGACCGGCTTATCCTGAACCCGGATCTTGCGCGGGTCGATGTGTGGGAGCGCGGGTATTTCTATGCGTCCGCCGCCCAGACGACCTATGAGCGCGCGGCGGACGCCATGTTCGTGTTGCAGAAAATGGACCATGGCGGGTGGAAAATCCTTCTCCACGAGGCGTCTTCGCAGGGCATTCCGCCCAACAAGATCACCAGCCCGATGCCTGACCTTCGCGAGGAATACTACGCCAGGTGTGGATCTGCCTGCGATCCGGCGGCTGACGCGAAAAAAGCACGCGAGTGGTAGCTGCCGGCGGCCCGCGACGCGAAACCGCTTTCCTGCATAGCGAAAATCCCGCTATCGCGGACGGGCATGACCAAGGTCAAACAGTTATACGCAACGCGCCTCGTAGCCGGCCAGCTCCAGCCTGATCCGGCGCAAGCCGAGACGGTGACGCGGCTGGATGCGCTGGCGAAGCAATTGTCGGCTTCGCGCGGATGGTTTGGCGGAGGCGGCAAAGCGCGCGGCCTTTATATCTGGGGCGCGGTTGGTCGCGGCAAGTCGATGCTGATGGACCTGTTCTTCGAGGCGGCGGCGCTGAAGGACAAAAGGCGCGTCCACTTCCACGATTTCATGCTGGAGACGCACGCGTTCATCTTCGAGTGGCGCAAGCTTTCCTCGGCGGAGAAGCGGAAGCATCCTGCGCATGTGCGGGATGCGGGCGACGATCCGATTGCGCCGGCCGCGAAGCATATCGCCGATCAGGCGCGGCTGCTGTGCTTCGACGAGTTCCACGTCACGCAGATCGCCGATGCGATGATCCTGGGGCGCCTGTTCGAGCAGCTGTTCGATCGCGGCGTGACTATTGTGGCGACATCGAACCGCAAGCCGTCCGATCTCTACACCAATGGCATCAACCGCCAGCTCTTCCTGCCTTTCATCAAGCGGCTGGAGGATGAGCTGGATGTGATCGAGCTGAAATCGGCGCGGGATTACCGGCTCGATCGGCTGGCGGCGGCGCCGGTATATTATTCGCCGCTGGGCGCGGCTGCCGACGCGGCGATGAATGCCGCGTTCGCGCGGCTGACGGGGGGCGCTGCGCCTGCGCCGGAAAAGCTCGACGTGCATGGGCGCACGATACACGTGGCGAAGCAGGCGATGGGTGTGGCGCGGTTCGAATTCGACGAGCTGTGCAAGAAGCCGCTTGGCGCTGCGGATTACCTGACGCTGGCGCGGCACTATCCGACCATCCTTGTCGATCATGTGCCGAAGATGGGACTTGATGAGCGCAACTGGGCCGCGCGTTTCGTTACGCTTGTGGACGCGCTGTACGAGTCCAAGACCAAGCTGGTGATGTCCGCCGACGCCGGGCCGGACGATATCTATGTGTCTGGCGATGGCGCCTTCGAGTTCCAGCGCACGGCGAGCCGGCTGCATGAGATGGGCTCGGCGGATTATCTCGCAGCCGAGCGCGAGCAGGCGCAGGAGCCCGCGAAATGAGCGATCCCGTGCTGGACCAGATTTCAGAGGCGCTCGACCTGTTCAATGCAGGGCGCAGGGCCGAGGCGCGTGCAGCCTTCACGGCCATCTGGGCGGAGATTGAGACGGAGGGTGATCCGTTTCACCACTGTGTGCTGAGCCATTACATGGCCAATACGCAGGATGATCCCGAAACCGAGCTTCTGTGGAACCGCCGCGCGCTGGCCGCTGCGGACCGCATCGTCAACGAAAGGCCAGACACGGCGAGCCTGAGCGTGCTGAGCCTTTATCCCTCGCTGCATCTCAATCTTGCCGACGCACTGTTCCGCGCTGGCGATATTCCTGCGGCCAGCCGCCATGTCTTTCTGGCCCGGCAGGCCAGCGATGGGATTGCAGATGATGCGCACGGCAAGCTGGTGCGTGGGGCGATTGAGGCGCTTGCGGCGCGCCTGCCAGTGGCTTGAGAGGAGCGAGCGCCGCTCAGCGATAGACAGGGCGTTTCCAGGCCGCATTGCCCCTTTGCCCTGCTTGCGCTAACGCTCCCCGCGTTCACATTCCGGGGCATGAATGTTCGGCTGGTTCAAGAGCAAGACGAAGACAGGTGCGGCGAAGCCGCCCGCTTCTGCGCCGCCTGCCGCCAGCCAGCCTGAAACGCCCCCGCCAGCACCCGTTCAACAACCCGCACCACAAACCGCGCCAGCCGCGCAATCGACAGGAGACCTCCCCATGGCCCGCAAGAAGATCGCTCTCGTAGGCGCAGGCATGATCGGCGGCACGCTCGCCCACATCTGCTCGCGCGAAGAACTCGGCGACGTGGTTCTGGTCGACATGAAGGGCGGCATCGCCAAGGGCAAGGCGCTCGATATCGCAGAAGCCGCCTCTGTCTATGGCAAGGACGGCAAGCTCTCGGGCGGCTCGCTCGACGAATACTCCGTCATCGCCGGATCGGACGTTGTGATCGTCACCGCCGGCGTGCCGCGCAAGCCGGGCATGAGCCGCGATGACCTCATCGGCATCAACCTCGGCGTGATGAAGTCGGTCGGCGCCGCGATCAAGCAGCATTGCCCGAACGCTTTCGTCATCTGCATCACCAACCCGCTCGACGCGATGGTATGGGCGCTCCAAAAATTCTCGGGGCTCCCCGCTTCGCACGTAGTCGGCATGGCCGGCGTGCTCGAC
>JAUYSA010000380.1 GCA_030696545.1 Hyphomonadaceae bacterium | reverse complement strand
GCCCGTCGAAGGACGAGGGCGTGCTCACCGGCCGCCTTACACCCCAACCCGCATGAACACCCGCGTCTCGATATCCAGAATCTTCGCCTGCTCGCGTGCAATGTCGCTCATCCAGGGCAGGTAGTCCTCGCGCGCCACATCCACGAAGCCCAGCTTCCGATAAAACGGCGCATTCCACGGCGGCGTCCGAAACGTCGACAGGTAAACCGCCCGCGCCCCTTTCGCCTTCGCCGCTTCCCTGAACCGCTCCACCAGCGCCGCGCCAACGCCACGCCGCCCGAAAGCGGGATCAACGTCCAGTTCGTGCAGGTATGCATCATCGAAATGCATCTCCCCCATCACGAACCCCGCCACGCGCCCCTCGACCTCGGCGACGATCGACAAATCCTGCTCGATCGAATGCACATGATCGCCCATCGCCACCACCGACATCGCATCAATGTCGATCAGCTCGCTCCCCCGAAACAGCTCCGCCGCCGCCCGCTCGATCTCCTGCAGCCGGAACACATCCGCCACATGCGCTGCGCGCAGCATCAAGCTCACGACGCCATCGACCCCTGCAGCGCCGTGAAGAACCGCACCGCCAGCGGCCCGTCACGCAGCGCGTTGGCATTCTCCACCATATGCACCAGCTTCAGGCGGAACACCCGGAAGTCGATATCCTCGACCGCCAGCTTGCGCAGCGTCGTCGCCATCGCGCGGTTCATCACGAAGTTGGCCGGCCGCTCACCCTCCGTCTCCGAATACACATAGTCGGAATTGACCGACAGGTTCCACGCACGCGCCGCAATCTCCGCCGCCGCCGGCAGGTATTCCGCAACAACGCCGCCCAACCCCGCGCCGCTCGCCCCCCGCTTGTCCAGCATGTCCGACAGCGCCTCCGCCGTACACGCCGCCACCGTCATGCCCTGGCCATAAGTCGGGTTCACACTGCTCAACGCATCCCCGATCGGGATCAGCCCCTGCGGCCACTTCGCAGCCTCCCATGCCTTGCGCCGCGTCGCCGTCGCCTTACGGAATGTCCGGATCTCGCTGGTCGCTTCCGCGCCGTCGATGCAGTCATGCACCCGCGCATCGAACGCCTTCGCATATTCCACCAGCTGCTCGATCGTCTTCGGCGGTGAATCCTCGCCGCGCGCGCCCACCGACAGAATCCACTGATCGTCCTCGATCGGCAGCAGGAAGCCGAACTGCTTACCCGGCGGCCCGGGCAGGAAGAAGAAGCCGGTCGTCTCCCCACGATGCTCCGGCTTCTGCCGGAACTTCGCGCTCGCATAGGCGACGTTGATCCTCACATCCTCCGTCTCGAACGCGGCGTGGCCATCCTCAGCCAGCTGCCGCATCAGCGGCCCCGTCATACCCGTCGCATCGACACACAGATCCGCCGCCAGCGTCTCGCCATCCTCCAGCTCGACGCCCGTAGCCTTGCCATCCGTCACGACAAAGCGCCTCACGCTCGTCTCCTGCCGGATGCTCACGCCGGGCAGGGCGGCCACGCGCCTACGCAGGATGCCCTCATACGCCGGCCGCGACAGGCTGGTCACGGTGAAGCCAGCGTCGCACTCATCCATCCACCCGCCGAAATCGAACACCTTCACGTCCCGCCCGACCAGCATCTGCTTGGCGCCAGCGGCCACGAACTCCTGCGTGATCCCCGGCAACAGCTTTTCCAGGCTCAACTCCCCGGCCTTCAGCAGCTGGTGCGTATGCGCCCCCTGGCCAACCGCCATGCGCGGCCCCAGCCCGTCCGGCAGCGCATCGCGGTCCAGTATCACCACCGACGCGAACTTACCCGCCAGCGCCGCCGCCGCCGACAGCCCGCCCATGCCCGCGCCAACGACGATGGCGGTCTCACCCAGTTTCGACGTCATGCGGCTCCCCAATCGGTCATCGGCTATAGCCTGTTCCGGTAGATCAGTTTCGCTAACCAAAAACTAGCCGCAGGCGCCGCGCCTTCCAAGATGCGCGGGCCGCCACTGGATTCGCAGCCGCCATGCTGTAGCTTGGCCCCGCCGGGGAATCGGCTTGGACGGTAAAAAGGGGCGACCTCGTGGATATGATGCCGATCTATATCGTGCTGGGCGTAGTTGCGCTCATCGTGATTGCCATTATCGCGATCTACAACGGCCTCGTCTCCAAGCGGCAGACGGTCAACGAAGCCTTCTCGGGCATCGACGTTCAGCTCAAGCTCCGCCGTGAACTCGTCCCCAACCTCGTCGAAACCGTGAAGGGCTACGCCGCCCACGAGAAAGCCACGCTCGACGCCGTCATCGCCGCCCGCAACGCCGCCGCCAACGCCCAGGGCCCCGCTGCTCTCGGCGCGGCCGAAGGCGCTCTCTCCGGCGCGCTCGGCAAACTGTTCGCCCTCGCGGAAGCCTATCCGGATCTGAAAGCCTCGGCCAACTTCCTCAACCTGCAGACCGAACTGTCCTCGATCGAGGACAAGGTCGCCGCCGCCCGCCGCTTCTACAATTCGGCGGTGAATGACTATAACACCGCGATTCAGCAATTCCCCGCCTCGATCATCGCCGGCTCCACCGGCTTCACTTCGCGCGAAATGTTCGACGTGGGCGAGGCCGAGCGCGCCCAGATCAACATCGCGCCTACGGTGAAGTTCTAGCATGGCCGTCGCCGTCCGGTCGTTCCGGCCCGGCGACGAAGCCGCGTTCCGCGATATCAACCTCGACTGGATCGAGCGCTTCTTCGCGATCGAACAGAAGGACCGCGACGTTCTCGGCGATCCCGCGAAATACATCCTCGATCCCGGCGGCGCCATCCTGCTCGCTGTCGAGGATGAAGTCCCGCTCGGCGTCGTCGCCCTGATGGTAATGGGGCAGGGCTCCGTCGAACTCGCCAAGATGGGAGTCCGCCCACAGGCGCAGGGCAAAGGCGCCGGCCGCCTGCTCGTCGCCGCCGCTATCGAGAAAGCGCGCGAGATGGGTATGCATCGCGTCTATATCGAAACGAACTCGAAGCTCGGCCCCGCGCTCAAACTCTACAGCGACGCAGGCTTCCAGCCGCTCACCGAAGCGATCCCATCGCCCTATGCCCGCGCCGATGTGCAGCTAGAGCTTTTCCTGGATTAAGCGCCGTCAGGAACCCTCGCCAACGAGCACGCGTTCCCCAGACGCAGTAGCTCCAAGATACGCCGGAGCTATGATCGAGGCGCCATCCTATCCGATGGCGCCTCGAGGCATGTGCGGCGATGCCGCCATTGTCGCCCACCCAACCATCCCCCTCCGTCTCGCGTGCTGCGCACGCGATCCACCTCCCCCTGCTCCGCATGGGGAGGCAAACCACCACCGTTGCCTTGCCTCCACCGCCGAAGGCGGGGGAGGTGGATCGCGCGCAGCGCGAGACGGAGGGGGCACCCACGCACCAGCGCCCGACATTCTCATCCAGAGGCCTCGCCACGGGTGCAACTTCCGTCGAATCCGAAATCAACAAATCTCCACACATCAACCCACTAACCCCCGCCAGCTGGGGGATAAAGAATCCTCCGTCCCCACCCCACCGGACCGGGCGCATAATGCCCGCATGTTCGACCTGTCGCAGATCATCCTCTGGATCCTCTGGCGCGTCCGCCCTGTCCTGGCGGCGGAGGCGAATCTCGTCGACATCATTGCCGCAGGCTTCCGTCTTTTCGAAGACGACGAGACGCTGCGCATGATGGACGAGGACCCGGACTACTGCGCCATCGTCACGGCAGGTCTCGCCGACGCGCACGCCAAGCTCGACCTCCTGATCTATCTCCGCGCCTGCGAGATCACCGGCATCCGCTCCCGCGCCCGGGATTTCAAGGCGAACCGCATGGCGAGCCGCTCAGGCCGAACGCCGC
>JAUYSA010000338.1 GCA_030696545.1 Hyphomonadaceae bacterium | reverse complement strand
TGGGGCCCTGGAACATTCCAATTTCTCATCGGTGGGAATAAGGAAGGCGTGGTCGCGGCTGCGGGACAAGCGGGGCGCGATGTCGAGGCTGATCGAGTCGAGGCTGTTGCGGCGGGGCAACGGCCGCCCTTTCTGCACGTTTTCGGAATCGCCGACCGGGACTTTGATCGAACCAACCGTCCACAATGGCCGACTCCGGGCTGGGTTGGTCGCAACTATTACCTTGACAGCATCGAAATCGAAAACCTACTTCTGGATGAGGACGCGCTTTCGGCGATCCCCGAGAACTTCAGTCGTCGATCTGCGGCCGGAGCCATTGAAAAGCTGTCCGCGACGGCCATCAGGGCTCGGATGCACAGCGAGGCAACCGGGCGGCTCTGGTGGATGACCTGCAAGCAGTTTCTGGCCGAGTACAACCTGCTGAGGAAGTTGCCTTTCCCGGGGGACGCCGGGCTCGCCACGATGGGTTCATTGGCCGCTGCGGAAGCGTACATCCTGGCGGCACCGTGGTTCGGATCGACCGCAAACGCACTGCAAGCACGAACCGCACAGGCCCACGTCCACGGCGAGTTGACCAGAATCTCCAGTCTCTTGCAGGCCGCACTCTCGTCACCGAATGACTGGCGGACTCTGTTTGCTGGCAAGGAGATATTCGAGCCTGTGGCGCATTGGGTCACCAGCGGGAAGGCAACATTGGTGGACGTGGCCAGGTCCGTTGGTCGCATCCATGCGCAGCCGGGCAGGACGCCGACACAGATAGTGGAACTTCGAGACTCCATCCGAACGCGAACTGGATTTTGAGCCGACATGTCTCTGCCGACCTACCTCCCCCCCGACCTCCGCTCCCTCCTCGAAAACACGGTGATCAAGGCCCGCGTTGCCTCCGAGTCCGGCGCAAACGCCGCCCTGGTCGCGCTCAGCGTGGCCGAACCCCGCTCGCCGTTCGATGCCGGCAGCCCCCAGGGCCGCCTGCGGAACGGCCTGCGAGCGCGTGCCCGCCAGCTCGGCGACGGTCGTGAGGGCGACGGCATGGCACAGCTCGTCGAGGAGGTGGCCTACGTCCAGTGGCACCGGATGTTGTTCGCGCGCTTCCTCGCGGAGAACGGTTTGCTGGTTCACCCCTCGGGCGCAGCCGTGTCGTTGGAGGAGTGCGCCGAGCTGGCCCCCGAGGAGGGCGAGCCGGACGAGTGGATGCTGGCAGCGCGGTACGCCGCGCAGATGCTCCCAGGTATCTTCCCGCTGGACGACCCGTCCGCGCAGGTGAGGTTCGCGCCGGACGACCGCCAGGCGTTGGAGGCGCTGCTCAAGAGCCTGCCCGCGTCGGTGTTCGCGGCCGAGGACGCGTTGGGCTGGGTGTACCAGTTCTGGCAGACGAAGAAGAAGGCCGAGGTGAACCAGTCGGGTCGGAAGATCGGCGGCGAGGACATCTCTCCGGTGACGCAGCTCTTCACCGAGCCGTACATGGTGCGTTTCCTGCTGGAGAACTCGCTTGGCGCGTGGTGGGCGGCGCGGCATCCGCAGAGCCCGCTCCTGCGCTCGTTCGACTACTTGCGCTTTCGGGACGACGGAACGCCCGCCGCAGGCACGTTCCCGGGCTGGCCCGACCGGGTGGCGAAGGTGACGATGATGGACCCGTCCTGCGGGTCCGGGCACTTCCTCGTGGTTGGGTTCGGGATGCTGCGCCGGATGCGGATGGAGGAGGAGGGGCTGTCCGAGGCCGCCGCCGGGGACGCTGTGTTGCGCGAGAACCTCTACGGCCTGGAGCTGGACCCCCGCTGCACGCAGATCGCTGCCTTCGCGCTGGCGATGGCGGCGTGGAAGGCGGGCGGGGTGCGACCGCTCCCGGTGCCGCATGTCGTGTGCTGCGGCATCCCGGTGCAGGGACAGTTGGAGACGTGGCAGGAGATGGCGGGCGGGAACGCGAAGCTCCAGACCGCGATGGAGCGGTTGTACGAGCTGTTCCGCAATGCGCCGGACCTGGGGAGCCTGATCAACCCGGCGAGCCTGCCGACCGAGAACCGGATGTTCACGGCGGACTATGCGGAGGTGGCACCCCTGCTGGCGAAGGCGCTGGCGGCGGAGAAGACGAAGGACGACCCTGCGGCGGCTGTGTTCGGGGCTGCGGCGCGAGGCGTGGCGATGGCGGCGGAGCTGCTGGCGGGGACGTATACGTTGGTGGCGACGAATGTACCTTACCTCGTGAGAAAGAAGCAGGACGAGATCCTGAAGTCGTACTGCGTCACGCGATACCCAGCATCGTGCGCCGACTTGGCGACCGTCTTCATCGAACGGTGTCGCGAGATGTGTCAGCCCGGAGGCACTCATGCAGTCGTTTCACCGCAGAACTGGCTATTCTTGGGTTCATACCAAGGCCTTCGTCGTCTAATCTTGGACGAACAGACATGGACGCACGCGACGAGGCTGGGTTCCGGCGCAACCGCCACGGAGAGTTGGGAGGTTCTTCGCGCTCTGACCATCGTGACAAATTCCAGGCCGCCCTCGGAGGCCGTGATCACCGGGATCGACGCCGGCCTGCCATCTGAGGCCCAGAAAACGCTCGCTCTGCGTGAGGCGCCCATCCTCGTCAG
>JAUYSA010000302.1 GCA_030696545.1 Hyphomonadaceae bacterium | reverse complement strand
GGGTAGTTGATGAACTGCTGATAGACCATCGCAACGTTGCGCTTTGCGACCGGCCTGCCGGTGACGTCCTGGCCATCGAACCAGACTTCGCCTCGGCTGGGACGGTCGAGTCCCGCCATCACGCGCATCAGGCTTGTCTTGCCGGAAAGCGTGGGACCGAGCAGCACGTTGAGCGAGCCGCGCTCCAGCCGTAGCGATATATCAGAGAGATGGCTGACGCCGCCGACCTGCCGGGAAACGCCCCTCAACTCCAACATCAACCGCGACCCGCAAAACCCCTTGCAAGGATTGGAGTTACGCCGCGAAGAGACTTCCCGTCAAACCAATGTCCGCTACAGGCGACGCACCCGGCAAAGTTGCGACGACAGGCCAACACTTTGTCTGCAGCATCCTCGCCGCTGCGCCCTCAAGCCGCCTGTTATTGGTAAACGTTTTCAACGTCGGCATTTTGATCCGCTCAGCTGCCGCAGTGACGTTAGCCGCGACGAAGTAAGTTCATATTTTTCAACCGATTAAGATCAGCAAGCTGCAATGTTTTCCAACTGGATCGAGCGCTGTGGATATCCCTGAAATCAGCCATTCCCTTACGTCAGATCTCGGTTCCCTGCTGCAGCGCTACGTCCGGCACAGGCCCGTCGGACCATCGAAACGCCTTACGAGCCTTACGGGCGGCGCCCGCACACCAGTACGCCGCGACAACTCTCGTCGCGACATCGTTCACGCATCGAGGTCCCACGTTTCGGCGCACGCCCCAGCCGATCAGCGGGGGCGAGGGCGTCTCTGGCGTGTATTTCCCAAGCCTTCCCTACAACTCATACATATCGAGCCCGCTCGGCCGGCAGTTTGAAATCGCTTCTCGAAAACGTTCTAGCTTTGCCGTCCACGTAAACTCCAAAGGCGGTCCGGATGGACCGCGTTTTTGTTTTTGCAGCGCACACTGAAAGAAAATTTTTGTTTCGCTGCCGCTGCGGCTTTCGGGCAACGGCGGGCATTCGTTACCGACGATTACGCGAGTACGCGCACGAAAATACTTCCCGGCACGTCGCGTCAACCATGACAATCGCCTCTCGTGACGGCGCCACGCGCTGCCAGCGGCCATGCTGCAGATGCGAGAGACGCGAACAGCAGCGCACACGTTGTTGACGCCACATCAGGCGTCGTTCAACAGTCGACCCATAGAGAGTCGCAAACAAGACTCAACTCGGGGAGTACACCTATGAAATCGATCCTGCGCAGCGCATCCAGCGCGGCGATACTCGTTGGCGTTGTGGGCGGTATGCCCGCCTTCGCACAGGATGCTGGCGCGCAACCGCCAGTCGATCGCGTGGCGCCTGCCCAGCCAGCCAGCGACCCCTCGTCAGAGGACCGCGTCATCGTAACGGGCTCGTTCATTCAGGGCACGGCCGAGGACGCAGCACTTCCGGTTGAAGTGTATTCGCAGGAAGACCTTGAGGCACAAGGCGCGCCCACCGCTCTGGAGTTCGCTAAGAGCCTGTCGATCGCTGGTCCGACGACCGGCGAAGCCTACTACTTCTCGGGCGCGCAGCTGACCGGCTCGGTCAACTACAACCTTCGTGGTCTCGGCGCCGACAAGACGCTCACGCTGCTCAACGGCCGCCGGATGAGCCAGAACACCGCAAACATTCCGTCCGCTGCAATCGCGCGCACGGAAATTCTGAAAGATGGCGCTGCGGTTATTTATGGCGCAGACGCCACGGGCGGCGTCGTGAACTTCATCACGCGCGACAACTTCGTCGGTCTAGAGGCCGGCGCTCAGTACAAGTACATTGACGGTTCGGATGGCGACTACGGCTTGTCGATCCTCGGCGGCGTCGGCGACGACAACGTCAACTTCATGTGGTCGGCCGAGTGGGAACACCGCTCGCGCCTTGAGACCGAGAGCCGTGATTTCGGGGTGATGCCGTACTCCGTGAACCCCTCTCCATATTCGGCGCTCACCAACACGGCGTCGTGGATTCCGCTCGGCGCGCGCCCTGCTACTTTCAGCAGAGACGCGTACAACGCCGGCCTAGCTGTCCTTCCGGCTTCACGTCCTTATGCAGGTGAATTTGGCAACCCGGTTTCAGGTTTGCTGCGCGACTTCACTCCGGCGAACTGCGATGCAGTCGGCGGCACATACAACCCCAACGGCGTTGCCGTGGGGACGCCAGCGTGCATGTACAATTACGCATCGTACTACAATCTGGTTGAAGAAAACGACATTTACCGCACCTACGCGCAGTTGAACGCGACGATCAACGAGAACATGGATTTCCATTTCGACGCGTCGTACGGCCAAGTGATGTCGCCGCAGGTCTTTGGATCGCCGGCGCAGCCTGTGCTTCGCGGACCTGCTGTTTCGACCGGAGCGACGTATCAGTTCTACGTCCCCTCGACGAACCCCTATGCCGCGACATTCCTCGACAACTATGTTGGCCAGAACACCTCGCTTGGCTCCCCGCTGACGACCGGAACACGGAACGCCGTTCAGGGCCTGGCGGCGCTGACCTATCGCCCGTTCGCTCATGGCGGCAACGCGTTCCTGGGTGAAGGCAATGGCTTCGGCGTTCCTTCTAAAGTCGACAACCAGATCTGGCGCGTGTCGACAGGCATCAACGGCAATCTAGGTGATTGGGCTGGCCCGCTGAGCGAGGTCGGATACGACTTCGCAGTGACTTATAACCAGTCGATCAACTACTTTACCCAGCCGGACGTCATCGGCTACAGGCTGCAGGACGCTCTCGCAGGCTTCGGCGGCCCGAACTGCACGATCCAGGACCAGAACCCGAACCAGTTCGGTATTCAGAATACGTCGGTTGGTACTTCAGCTGCTGCCCGCGAAGCGGCCGGTTGCTACTACTGGAACCCGTTCGCCAGCTCATTCGCTGCGCAGCCGGAACTTGGTCTTTCCAACCCGCGCTATATTGCGGGCTCGGAGAACCGCGCTGATGTCGCTCGTTGGCTTTTCGACGATCGCGCTTCGGAAAACATCAACTCCAGCCTGACGGCCGACCTCGTCTTCAACGGTGACTCGGGTATCGCGCTGCCGGGCGGCACGATCGGATGGGCTCTTGGCGGCCAGATCCGTCAGAGCGAGTTCCGGGAAACGATCGAGAGCAATCTTTACAACGGCAATACGGCCTGCGACCAACTCGCCAGCCAGACGATCGGCATCATTCCGCCGGGCGGCACGACCGCGCAGATCACGACCGCAACACCCCGCGCGACGACAGACCCGCTCTTCGCGGGCTGCACGCTCGATGCCGGCGGGCCGTTCGTGTTCTTCGGCACGAACCCGCCTGACTACGCCGACCAGCAGCAATACTCGCTCTTCGGCGAGTTGCAGGTTCCGGTGCTCGACAACCTCAACCTCCAGGTTGCAGTCCGTAAGGAAGAGTTCTCGGGCGGCCTCGGCGAGACCGTCTATAAGGTCTCGGGCAAGTGGGATGTCTGGGGGCCGCTGTCCCTGCGCGCCTCTTACGGCACCAACTATCAGGCGCCTCCGGCTGGCCTGATCCCGGGCAACCTCACGAACGGCGTCAACAGCTATACCCGGTTCTCCGGTGCATGGCTCGGTTCGCGGACGCAGACGCTTTCGGGCATCCAGGCTGAAACGGCCACGGCGTGGAATGTTGGCGCGATCTGGCAGTCGGAAGGCTTTGCTCCTGACCACGACCTCCGGATCATCCTCGATTACTTCAACATCGAAACGGAGAACGAGCTTGGTCTGCTGGCTTCGGCCAACGATATCGCAGCGGGTGTGTTCCGTTACGGTGTCGGCGTTGCCGGCCAGGCGACACCGGACGAGAATGAAGCGTTTGCCGAACAGAACGGCGTTTCGCGCGGTGGCGTCGTTGACACCAATGACGTGGACGGTGACGGCAACACGACCGAACTGCTGACCGATCTGAACACCGGACGCGCTTTTGCCGATTGCTCACACCCGCTGGTGACGTCTGGCCGGGTCTTGTTCAACGGCGGGACATGCGCGCAAGGCGTTACGACTGCCAGCTCGCTGAACTCGACCCTCACGGACTACGGCAATGGACCGGGCCAACAGATTGCTGGCTTCGACCTGCAGGTGAACTACGAACTGCCGCTTGGACCGGGCGATCTGACCCTCGCCGTGACCGCCACGAAAGTTACGAAAGACGAGAACAGCGCGTCGATCCTCGATGGCTTCGCCATCAAGCCAATCGACGATCGCCTCGGCTTCCTGAACTTCGCGACGGTCGGCGATGCTTCTTCCGAACTGCGCGGCAACATTTCGGCCAACTACCGCATGGACATGCACAACTTCCGCCTGGCCATGAACTACGTGGCTGGCGTGGATGACGAGCGTGGTCCGATCCAGCAGGACGGCTACCTGCCGGGAACGACGACCCCGGTTGGCCTGAACTACTACGGCGTGGAAGGTGACGATTGGATGACCTTCGACTTCACCTACATGCTGCAGCTGAACGACAATCTGCGCCTTACGGCGACGGTCGGGAACATCCTCGACAAGAACCCGCCGTACTCCCGTCAGGAGCTTGGCTACGATCCCCGCATGGGCAACCCGCTGGGCCGTACCATTGAAGTGGGCGTGAAGAACGTATTCTAGGCCTACAAAAACGACCTCTAATTGCGGGAACAGGCGGCTTTGGCCGCCTGTTTTCGTTTGGGGCGGGAAGATGGGTGTTGAGACAGGTCAAAAACGAACACATTGCAGTGCGTTATGGTCCAGCCGGTTTGACGGTGTCAGGCGATTGCCGGATAATGCAGGTCACACGACATCAGGGCGATACAGCCCGGAAAACGCGATCAGGAAGGCATCCCCCCATGCTCCGCCGGATTTTCACAGCTACCGCCGCCGCCACCCTCGTTATGGGTTTCGCCGCCGCATGCTCGCCGCAGGCCTCCGAACAGGCCGTGAGCGACACCGCCTCGCAGGTCAAGCTGACGCTGCCGCTGGCCAAGATGACCAACTTCAAGCTGAAGGACACGGCGGGCAAGCTGCACGAGCTCTACAAAATGACCGACGCCAAGGCGATCGTCATCTCGATGCACACCAAGGGCTGCCCGATCGGCCAGCAGCTGAACCCGGACTTCCACGCGCTTCAGGCGAAGTATGAGGCCAAGGGCGTGAAGTTCCTGATGATCAATCCGAACTCGCACGACACGCCGGAGATGATCTCGAAGGAAGCCAAGGAATTCGGCATCACCATGCCGATCCTGAAGGACGCGGATCAATCCGTGACAGAGCCGTGGGGCGTGGAGCGCGCCACCGAGACACTGATCGTCGAGCCGAAGACCTGGAAGATTCTCTATCAAGGCCCGATCAATGACCGCGTCACATTCGGTCGCGCCAAGGCGAAGCCGGACAATGACTACGCGACGGTGACGCTGGACGCGGTTCTGGCTGGCAAGACCGTGACGCCGAGCTATCACATGACGGACGGCTGCATCATCTCGTACGACAAGCGCGGTCACTGAGCCCTATCCGGGCCTGATTGTCGCAACTCAGGGTTGTCCCGTATGGCGGGGCAGCCTTTCCATGATTGGCATCCGCATGGGTTGAAGCCAGACGCGATCGCGTGAGCTGGCGGCCCATGCGCGATCGTCATGCTGTCGTCTCTCACAAAGCTCGCGCATGTCCGGATGCGCCCCTTGCATGTGGCCATCGCTGTGGCGGCGGTCGCGCTTGGCGTTGGCGCGGCGTGGTGGCTGGCAGATCATGCCGGAGTGATCGTCACGTCTGATGCGCGGGTGCGCGCCCGGATGGTGACGATCTCGTCTGATGTTGCCGGGCGGATCGTCGAGATGCGATCCAGCGCAGGCGATGTGCTGAAGCTGGGCGCGGCCATTGCGCGGCTGGATGACCGCGAGGCCCGGATTGGGCTGGCAGCGACTTCGCTTGAGATGAAAGCGCTGGAAGCCCAGATCGCGCAGGAGAAGACGCGGGCCTCGCTTGCGCGCTCGCGCGGGAACAGCCGGGTTGATGGCCGGCGCTCGGGGCTGGCGGCAGCGGGCGCTGATACGGTTGCGGCGCGCGCCATGCTGCAGAACGCGGAAGCGGATTATGCACGCATGCGGTCGCTTCATGCGTCTGGCTTTGTATCGCAGGCGGCGATGGACCGGGCGGCAACGGGGCTGGAGACCGCACGGCAATCAGCGGCCCGCGCGGAGGCGGCCGTTGGCGAAGGCCGGGCGAGCATGGGCGAGGCAGAGGCCGAAGCAGGTGAGGCGCGCGTGATCGAGCACGGGATCGAGGCGCTGGCCCTGCAGGCGCACGCGCTGCGCCAGCGCATCGCGTTGCAGAAGGTGGAGCTTGAGCAGCACACGGTCATGAGCCCGCTGAATGGCGTGATCGATGAGATATTCGCGGATGCAGGCGAGCACATCGCGCCTGGCGCTCGCATTCTGCTTGCGCATGACCCCGCCGACATGTGGATCGAGGCGAACATCAAGGAGACGGATCTTGCGGCGGTTCGCGTTGGTGCGCGCGTGGATATCCGGCTTGATGCATCGCATGAAGTCTGCCGGGGCCGGGTGCTGCGGATTGGCGATGCGGCGACTTCGGAGTTTGCGCTGATCCCGAACGCAAACCCGACAGGCGTTTTCACCAAGATCACGCAGCGCGTGCCTGTGCGCATCAGCATTGGCGGCGACTGCAGGCAGGTTCGACCGGGCGCGATGGCGACACTCAAGATCAGCACTGCGCAATGAGCACGGCGTCGATGGGTGCTGGCAGGCGCTGGGGGCTGATCGGGATTCTCGCACTGGGCGCGATCGGCGCCATGATGGCGGCGACCATCGTGAATGTCGCCCTGCCATCTCTGATCGGCGCGTTCGGGCTTGGGCAGGATGAGGCGCAGTGGCTGTCGACGGCGTTTCTCACATCGTCGACGGGCTTCATGCTGCTGAATACATGGGCCATCGCCTCCTTCGGAATGCGCGCGAGCTTTGCGGCCGCGATGGCTGTCTTCATTATGGGAAGCGTCATCGGGTCGCTTGCGCATGATCTTGTGACGCTGGTGCTTGGGCGCGTGATGCAAGGCGCAGGCGCCGGGCTGATCCAGCCGATGGCGATGCTGCTGATCTTCCAGACCTTCCCTGAGCGTGGGCGCGGCGCGGCGATCGGGATCTATTCGCTTGGGGTGATTATTTCGCCCGCGTTCGGGCCGGTGATTGGCGGCGTGCTGATCGACGCGTTCGACTGGCGCATTGTGTTTGTGGCGACGACGCCTCTGGCGGCGGCAGCGATGTTGCTGGGGCTCGCCTTTCTGCCGGCGCGCCGGGCGGACGCGCGGCCGAAGCTGGACTGGCAGGGGCTGGCGCTGGTGATCGCGGCG
>JAUYSA010000247.1 GCA_030696545.1 Hyphomonadaceae bacterium | reverse complement strand
CCCGAGCACGAGCATCCGCCGGTTCATGAGGAACCCGCGCATCCGCCCGAGCACCCGGCTGAGCATCCGCCCGAACACCCGCCCGAGCACGAACATCCGCCGGTTCATGAGGAACCCGTACATCCGCCCGAGCACCCGGCTGAGCATCCGCCCGAACACCCGGCTGAGCACCCGCCCGAGCACCCGGCTGAGCATCCGCCGGAGCACCCGGCTGAGCATCCGCCCGAGCATCCGCCGGAGCATCCCCCGGAGCATCCGCCCGAGCACCCGCCGGAGCATCCGCCCGAGCATCCCCCGGAGCATCCGCCGGAGCATCCACCGGAGCATCCACCGGAGCACCCGCCCGAGCATCCTCCAGTGCACGAGGAACCCGAGCATCCGCCTGCCCATGAGGAGGAACCTGCGCCTCCGCCAGTTCAGGTGCAGCCGGTGACCCCGCCCGCGACCCAACAGCCGCCGGTCACTCCGCCTGCGGTGACGCCGCCGCCGCTCTCGACGACGGAGCCGGCGTCACCCCCGCCGCCTGCGACCACCACGCCGCCTGCTGCGCCCCCGGCCGATACCTTGGTCGAAGCGCCGGAGTTTCTGTGGACGCCGCCGCTGGAGATCGGATCAGTCCGCACCGCGTTCTTCGAGGTGTTCGGCCCAGGCGTGCGAATGCCGCCCGTCGCCGTGATCGCCGCACCGCCACCGCCGCGGCCTGCGCCGCCTCCGCCGCCGGTCCTGCCTCCCAAGAAGAGCCGCAACTAGGATCGCCCGATGCGAGGATCGAACAGCACGCGCAAGGTCAGCAGTTTCGCACCGGCGGTTTTCGCCGTTGGCCTTTGCTTGTCCGTGAGCGTGTTGTCGACCTCGCCGGCGAAAGCGCAGACAGCGTCCGCCGACGCCTGGGGGCGCCAGGCCTCACAGCAGGCCGCTCAGGTGCGGGAGTGGGTGATCGCCACCGGCGACAACTCCGGCCTGCCGTTCGTGATCATCGACAAGGTGCAGGCGAAGGTCTTCGTCTTCGCTGGCGATGGCCAGATCCAGGGCTCCGCAGCGGCGTTGCTTGGCGTGGCCCGCGGCGACACGACCGTTGCCGGCATCGGCGAGCGAGAGCTGTCGACCATACGCCCAGAAGAGCGCACCACGCCGGCGGGACGCTTCATCTCTGCGCTCGGCCGCGATCTGGCCAACAAGGACGTCCTTTGGGTGGACTACGCAGCGTCAGTGTCTTTGCACGCCGTGGTCACCAGCAATCCCAAGGAACACCGCCTGCAGCGCCTGGCCACGGCCTCACCCTTAGACAACCGCATTTCCTTTGGCTGCATCAACGTGCCGCCGGAGTTCTTCGAGGGCGTCGTGCGCCCGGCGTTCGCCGGCACCTACGGGATCGTCTACGTTCTCCCCGAGCTGGCGCCGATCAGTCAGGCCATCGCCGGGTATGCGGGCGCCGACGCCCTGGCCGGACGCGCGGCGAGCGCCCCAATGCGCAAGACAGCCGAGGGAATCCCCACCCCCTAGCGAATGCCGGCGAGACGTTCGCGCGCCTTGTGGCGACCTAGAACCGGCGCATAGTGGCGCCTGGGTTGCGGCGCTGTTGGATGCGGTTGGCGAAGGATTTCTGTCGCCCGCGTCAAGACCATGCGCTGCGAGCAGAAGGCGCCGCGCGCATCGCCGCGCCGCCCTTGCGCCGCAGGGCATTTTTGGCGCGATTTGGAGATACGCCCGAGCATCTTGACCGCGACGCCGAAACATAAGACTTATTGCGGATAAAATAAGCTCGGGGGAATCGGATATGAACACCAGTCTTTACGCGACCGCATCATTTGCGGCGCTCAGCGCAGCCGCCGTCGTGTGGGGCGCGCAACCTGCTTTCGCTCAGGGTAGCGGCGAAGTCAGCGAGGTGGTCGTCACCGGCTCGTTCATCGCGGGTACGCCCGAGGACGCTGCGCTGCCGGTCGATGTGATCGGCGCCGACGAACTGCAGCGCCAGGGCAACCCGAGCACGGTCGAAATGCTGAAGAACCTGCCGGGCGTCGGCGGCACCAACGGGGATCAGAGCCAGTCCAATGGCCTCCTCGGCAACGTGCCGGGCGTGTCGGCGGTGAACCTCCGCAACCTCGGTCCGCAGCGCACGCTCGTGCTGCTGAACGGCAAGCGACTGTCTTCCTTCCCGCGGAAGGACACTGGCGGCTATGTCGACGCCAACTCGCTGCCGCAGGCCGCGATCGGCCGGATCGAGGTGTTGAAAGACGGCGCGGCCGCCATCTATGGCTCGGACGCCATCGCCGGCGTGGTCAACTTCATCACCCGCAAGAATTTCGAGGGCCTGCAAGTCTCGGGCGACGTGCGTTACGTGCCGGACGCTGACGATCCGGACTATTCGGCCAGCGCGCTCTGGGGCTGGGTAGGCGACCGAGGGAACATCCTGCTCAGCGCCGGCTGGCAGCAACGCGGCAGGATGCGCGGCAACGCTCCGGACTGGAACAATCCTAGCTATCAGGTGAATCCGGATGCTGGATATTCCTTCACCAACAACCCGACCTCCTTCCGCCCGGTGGTCGGCGCCAACACGCCAGCCAACCTTACGAGCCAAATCCGCGATCCGGGCTGCTCGACCGTCGGCGCTGTCCCGAGCTTCTCCGCCGGAAGCCAGGTCTGCCTGGCGCGTATCGCCGGCATCTTTCTCAACATGACCGACCCGACCAATCGCTGGCAGGTCTACGGCGAAACGAACTTCGACCTGTCCGACGACGTGAAATTCCACGCGGAGGCTCTGTACACCGAAACCTATCTGGAATGGATCACCTCCCCGTTCCCGAGCGCGCTCGGCGGCCCCACGGCCGCCACCTCGCCGTTCCCTGGCCAGTACTATGCGCCGGCGACCAACCCCGGTTTGGCGCTGCTGATCCAGCAGTTCCCCAACGCCTTCCCTGCTGGAACCACGGGCGTGGTCTGGAACACCGCCCTGAACTTCCGCCCGTTCGGCCTGGGCGGCCACCCGCTGTCCTCGCAGGACGGCACCGAGACCCAGACCAACATCAAGACCTACCGCGTCTCCGGCGGCTTCACGGGCAAGCTGTTCGACTCGATCGGCTACGACCTCTCGGGTACCTATCACACGATCAACTACAAAGAATCGACGACCGAGATGATCATCTCGCGCGCCGAACTGGCGCTGCGCGGCTTCGGCAGCCTGGGCGGCGCGCCGAATTGTACGGCGACTGTGACGAACAACTTCACGACCAACGCCGGCAACAACGCCGTCGGATGCTACTACTTCAATCCGTTCTCGAACTCGTTCCCGGCGAACTCGGAGATCGTCGCCACGAACCAGAAGCCGGGCGCGCCGAACCCCCTGTTCAGCCCAAGCGTGGCCAACAACATCGACCTTCTCCGCTGGATGTTCGCCAAGCAGATACAGGAAGGGACTTCGCGCCTGTTCACCCTGGACGGCGTGCTCAATGGTGAGCTGCCGATCGAGTTTTCCGGCGGCAACGTGGGGTGGGCGTTCGGCGGCCAGTTCCGTCGCAACTTCTACCGCACCGACTATCCCGCGCTGTCGAACGCGCTGATCACGCCCTGCATCGACACGATCATCAACGGCAATACGACCTGCGCGACGCCGACGGGCCCGTTCTCGCTGCGCGCCGCGCTTTACCCGTCCAACGTCGTGCAGAACGTCTTTGCGACCTTCGGTGAAGTCAGTCTGCCGTTCACCGACAACTTCAGCGCCCACATCGCCGCCCGCTACGAGAACTATGGCGAGGATGCCGGCGGCGACACCTTCAATCCGAAGCTGGATCTGCGCTGGCAGGTCGTCGACTGGCTGGCGTTGCGCGGCTCGGTGGGCACCACCTTCCGCGCCCCGCCGCTGGCGTTGCTCGATCCTTCGCCCACGTCGACGGCGATTTCTCTTGGCAATGCGTTCCGCAGCGCCAACACCCGCGGCAACCCCAACCTGTCACCGGAAAAGGCGACCACCTATAGCGTGGGCGCGATCGTCGAGGCCGGCCCGTTCAAGGGCACCATCGACTACTGGAACTTCGACTTCACGGACCCGTTCGTCTCCGAACCTGCAAACACGATCTTCAGCCTGATGTTCCCCGGCGGTTCCAGCGTGAACTGCGGCAACCCCGCGTTTGCGGACCTGCAGTCCCGCTTCCAGTTCCAGCCGAACGTCTGTTCAGCCGCGAACGTCTCGACGGTGAACCTGACCTTCGTGAACGCTGGCGGCGTGAAGACCGATGGCGTGGATGCGACCGGCGAACTGACCTTTGACGACGTCTACAGCGGCCGTCTGCGCCTCGGCGCCCAGGCGTCCTACACGATCAAGTATCAGGTTGCGGAACAGAAGGTCCGGGGCACAACCATCGCCCCTGCGTTCGACGCAGTCGGCAAGTACAACGTCGGCACCGGCTTCTATCCGATGCCGCAGTGGAAGGCGACCGCCTACGTCGAGTGGGAGAGCGGACCGCACAACCTGCGCGTCCAGACCAACTATACCGACGGCTACGTCGACCAGCGGACGACCCCCTACGTCGGGCAGATCTTCGTGGGCGACGTCGCGACCGTGGCTCAGGCCCAGGTCTTCGACCGGCCGCAAACCGGGAAGAAGATTGACGCCAACGTCATCACTGACGTGACCTACCGGGTGTTCCTGCCCTGGGACACGACGGCCGTGCTGTCGGTGATGAACATCTTCGACACCGATCCGCCGTTCGTCCGTATCGAGCCGAACTATGACCCCGCGACGGCCAGCCCGTACGGTCGGACGTACAAACTCGCGCTGACGAAGAAGTTTTAGGCTGCTGAGAAATTCCTAGACTGACGGCCTGGCGCGAAGCGGTTACCGGTTAAACCTAGCCGGACATCGCAAGCGTCAGGCCGTTAGCATCTGCGGGCGCGTTGTCGTATTGTCTTCAGAATCCCGCGCCCCGCTGTCGTTCAAAGGCCGGCCTTAAAGTCTCGACTCTGACGAGAGCCTCCCCGGCGCGGCATTCGGACGACGCCGGCAAACGGCTCCGAGCGCCAAAGGGCTATCTAAGCCCTACGTGCTGGAGGCGTTGCTTGGTTCAATCGATGTTCGAAAGCGCATTAAGCTCCGCCTCAACGTGCAGGCGGACAGATCACTGACTTTGCCTCAACAAAACCAGTCAACTGAACGCGCCGTCTGCTTCCAACCTGTCCAACTCTGCGTCGTCCAGGCCAAGGCGGCTCGCTAACACCGTACGCGTGTCTTCCCCGAGCCCAGAGGTATGCGGCAAAGCGCCGACCGCTGCGGTGCTGATCTGGAATGGGGGGTTGAGCACTTTGAACTCGCCTTCGGAGGTAGCGACCTTGCCGAAGGATCCGCGCACCGCGCTATGCGGTTCATCCAGGACCTCTTCGGGCATCAGGTAAATTGCGCATGGAACCCCCGCCGCAGTCATCAGCCGATCGCACTCCTGACTGGTGCGAGTGGCGGTCCAGTGGGCGATGTTCTCGTAAATCTCTGATTTGCGGAGGGCGAGACCTTCAGATGTGCGAAGCGCTGTGTCAGCGAGCCAGTCTTCGCGTTCCATGACCTGGAACAGTAGGCGGAAGGTGTTGGTAGACACTAAAGGAATGCTCACATAGCCGTCGAGTGTCTTGTATGCCGGATAGTGCGCCGTAAGGGTCAAGCTGGGATCAGCTTGGGCGAATTGAAGCTGCATGCCGACGAGATGCATCATCCCTTCGGCCATCGTGATGTCGACGTAGCTCCCCATCCCGTGCCGCAGTCGGTGAACGAGCGCAGTCTGAATGGCGGCGAAGCCGTTCGCTCCGGCGAGGATGTCAGCGATCATGACGCGGTTGTCCAGGGGCGGCGCAGTCGGATCCACCGAGCGGCTGAGCATCATGTCGAAGCTGCTGTAAGCATGCGCCACCGGCGCGTAGGCCGCGCGATCGGAGAGGGGGCCGTACTGCCCAAATCCGGAGATCGAGGCATAGATCAGTTTGGGGTTCGTCTTCGAAACCAAGTCGTAACCCAGACCCAGCCGCGCCATGACGCCGGGGCGAAAGTTCTCCACCACGATGTCGGCGCGATCCACGAGCCTCCGAGCCACGGCCAGCCCGGCTTCGGATTTGAGGTTGAGCGATATGCTCTTTTTACCTGTGTTGTAGAGGCCGTATATCAGGCCGACGCCCCCTAGCTTTGGCCCGGCGTGACGCATCAGGTCGCCGCCGGTGGCCGCACTTTCCACCTTGACGACGTCGGCGCCGCAGTCGGCAAGCGCGCGCGTACAGGAGGCCCCCGCGACCATTGCCGTGAAATCGACGACGAAAAGGCCTTCCATCGGGCGCTTGGACACAAGTCTCTCCTGGTGTGATTTGCCCATCGGACATGGGGCGGACGCTAAGGTGGTCAGCGATTATCGTAGATGTTATTTCATTCAAACAAAATGGACTATGGCGCAGGTTGACGTGGGGTGCGGAGATGTCGAACGTTGCGGAAGGGTTGTTGCGGGACCTCGCCGATCGCGAGGCGATACGCGAGCGCATCTACAGATACTGTCGCGCGGTGGATCGTTTGGATGTTCCGCTCGGCCGGTCGATCTTCCATGAAGACGCTCAGGCCGACTACGAGATGTACAAAGGACCGGGTCGCGACGCGATAAATTGGATCTGCGAGCGGCATCTCGATTTCCTGAACCATTCCCACCAGGTCTCGAACATCCTCATCGATCTCGACGGGGACAGCGCCGGCAGCGAGGCCTATGTCACGGCCACGCTTCGGACGATGCGAACGGGCAAACTGCAGCAGATCACCTATTGGTGCCGATACATCGACAAATGGTCGCGTCGGGGCGGCGTGTGGGGGATCGACAACCGGCAGGTGATGTTCGACCTGGACGAGGTTCGCGATATCGTCGAACTGCGCAGCCGCGAACGCCGCGGCCAAGACGACCCATCCTACGCCGTGATGCGTGCGTTCGCTTAGGAGAGGCCATCCTCCTGCGGTCGACGTTGCTTTGGCTTTTGGGCTTTGCTTGAAAGCTTGTCGCCGTTCTCGAGCGCCCAGCGGCTAGAGCGCGAGTCGCCTCTTCGACCGCGTCGTGGAGCGGCCGCTGACGATGATCGACGCCCTTGATTCTGAATATGCACGATGCGACCGTCTCGGACGGCCCGTGATCGTTGGTCCTCCCCAAAACACGACAACAATTGAGGTGAGTGTGGCGCAGTTTTTACTCATCCACGGTGCATGGCACGGAGCGTGGTGCTGGCGAGAAGTCCAACCACTTCTCGAAGAGCTCGGGCACACGTCACGCGCCATCGATTTGCCCGGACTGGGCGATGATTCGACACCACTGCATGAGGTGACACTTGAAAAATACGTAACCAAGATTGTCGCAGCCGTCTCTGAACTGGGGCACGACGTGTGGTTAGTAGGTCATTCACTTGGGGGTGTGGCGATTACGCAAGCCGCCGAATTGGCGCCGGATAACCTTTCAGGCCTCGTGTATGTCACGGCGTTCATGCCGCAAAATGGCGAGTCGCTTCGAGACTTAAACGCGAACGAGCACTCATCGTCTCTGCGGCGTGTCTTGAAGTTTGATCCTCAAACCGGCTTTGCTGCGGTGCCCACCGACCATCAACGCGACGTTTTCTATCACCTCTGCACCGACGAGCAGGTGGCTTTCGCCCAGTCCAAGCTCGCGGTCGAACAATCGATGGCGCCAGGCGCCACTCCGCTTTCGCTCAGTCTGCAGCGCCATGGCCGCACGCCTCGATTCTACGTGGAGTGCACTGAGGACCGGGCGCTTTCGTTAGAAATGCAACGCTTCATGCACCAACGCGCCGGCGTAGCAGGGATTGCTACACTTCAGGCGGACCATTCTCCATTCTTCTCCGACCCGAACGGCCTTGCGCACGCACTGCATTCATTCACGCTGGCCCCAGCGCGAAATGGGCAGGGACATTCTGCTTCAAGCCTTGAGGGACCGCCACTCAGTCAGGGCGGTTGATCTTGTAGATCTCCCGGCTGGTTACGCCGCGCCCCTGATTGAATGGCTGTGGTTGGCGCCGGAATACGAGCATCGCTCTCGGTCTCGGAACGGCTGGTGGGAGCTTTAAGCCCGATATGGCGGAATCGGCTCTAAGCCGCAGTTACGCCGCCATCCACGACCAAGCTCGCGCCGGTCATATAGCGCGCATCATCGGAGGCGAGGAAGACGATCGCCTTGGCGATGTCCTCGGGCACACCCAAGCGGCCCAGTGGAGTCGCTTCGGCCATGAAAGCCTTCGATGGGCCGGTGTCGTTGCTGCCCGTCCGTTGAGCGCGAGTGAGCAAGGATTTCTCCCCCATCTCCGTTTGGATCACGCCGGGGTGCATGGAATTCACGCGGATCCGGTAACCCTTCCGGCCGAATTCAAGCGCAGCGGATTTTGTGAACAACGTGACGCCGCCCTTTGTCGCCGAATAAAGCGGGTCGAGCTGCGATCCCACAATGCCGGCGATGGACGCGACGTTGACGATCGCGCTGCCATGCTCGCTCTCTTGCGCCGCCGCGCGCAGGGCGGGCAGGGCAAGTTTGGTTCCAAGGTAGACGCCCGTCATATTTACCGAGAGCAGAAGGTTCCAGTCCTCAAGCGTGCTGTCTTCGATTCCCTTGCCGATAAACAGGCCGGCGTTGTTTACGAGCGCGTCGAGCTTCCCAAAGCTTCGTGTTGCGGTGTCGATCGCAGCTGCCCAATCCTGTTCCTTCGTGACGTCCAGTCGCACGAACTCAGCTGCGCCTCCGGTGGCTCGGATGGATTCAACCGTCTCTCGCCCCACGCTCTCGAGTATGTCTCCGACAACGACTTTCGCCCCAGCGAGCGCCATCAACCGCGCGGTTTCCTTGCCGATGCCACGTGCGCCGCCGGTAATAAGGGCGACCTTGCCGTCTAGGCGACTCATTGGCTCTCCACGATCCTCACTCCCGGAAGCAATGCACCTCGCGGTTCGCTGAGGTGGTACGATTCGCGTCTGCTCATAAAGATGCGAGCCTACGGCAGATGGTGATGACGCACTCGCAGCAGGAGTTCCACTCTTTAATGGAAGTGCGCTAAGTTACGCGAGATGCAGACTATGTCTTCAAGCGCCGCGAGCCAAGCCGCCCCAGGGACTTGTCGGCGCCGGCGCCCATAGATACTCTCTGAAAAGTCAATACAGCGAACTGCTGGATGTCACGAGACCGATTAGGAAGGGTCGAGGGACGCTAAGGGGAAACCGATGGCGGCTGAAACTTGGGCCGGGCGTCAGCATCGAGGCGGCGTTCGCGCTGCGAGTCGAATCGCGCCCTGACGTCATCCAGAGCCCTTTCGTGCATCACCAGCACATGCTGAGCCTCAGTCCAGAGGCGCCGGAAACTGGGGTCGCGACGATCACTCCAACGCGCCGGCGTTCTGCCTGCTGCAGCGCAGCGTCTTAGTTCAAAGGTCAGATGCATTCTTCGACCCAAAGCAACCCGAGGTCCATGTTCGCGAAATGAATATTCTGATCACTGGAGCGGCAAGCGGTATAGGCCGCGCAACTGTACTGGCTTTTGTGCGTGACGCCCGCATGCGTCAAGAGGATGCGCCTAGGTTGGTGCTAGCCGACATGAACTCGGCCGGTTTGGAGGAAACTGCGCGGCTTGTCGACGGGCAGGCAGAGACTCTCACGGTGACGGCTGATTTGGCGAATGCCGAAGAACCCAAGCGCCTCGTCGACCTTGTGGTGAAGCGGTTTGGCGGCGTGGACGTAATCGTCAGCAATGCTGGAATTTTGATTCCCGGGTCGCTGCGAGATCTCACGATTGCGGACTATGAGCGTACGTTCGCGGTGAACACGCGCGCTGCCTGGCTGCTTGGCCAAGCAGCCGTTCCCCATATGGAAGGAAGGGGCGGAGCCATCGTAGCCACGGCGTCAATCGGCGCTATATCGCCACCGCCGATGATCGGAGCATATGGACCGAGCAAGGCGGCGCTTTGCGCCTTGATCCAGCTTATGGCGCAGGAGTGGGGTCCTCTTGGAATTCGCTCCAACAGCGTTTCGCCAGGTCCGACCTTCACCGGGATGAACCAAGACGTTTATAGCAATCCTGAAGCGCGTCGGCGCCGTGAGGCTGCGATACCCGTGGGACGCCTTGGCGCTCCCGAGGACATCGCCGACGCCATCGTATTCCTGAGCCGCCCGGAGTCGAGCTTCATCAATGGGATAGATCTTCCAGTGGACGGCGGAATGCTGACCACGCTTCTTCAGGCGAGCCTGCCCGCAGGCGAGGCGGAGGTCTCGCGAGGACAATAGAGGGTGAGAGCGGCTATGCCGGCGCGAGCCGCATCAAACCGGCTGTGAAAAGCGCGCAAATCCACATAAGCGTCTTTAGGGGCTCTGCGCCAATCGCCAGTTGGTCCGCGCTGGTTCGAACGGCTCGCTGACGAGAACGACTGATCGACCATCACAGCGATGGCGGGCGAGTTCGTATGGGATTTTGAGGGAACGACCTGATGCAAAGAATTCCACCCGCACCGCCCGAGCATTACACGGACACGGAGGTGATGGCCGATCGCCCTATGTTCGGACAAGTAATGATGCAGGCCCCGACTGCATCCAGGGCTTATCGTCCCTTCATCGAAGCGATTTTCGCACAGCTGCAGCTTCCTCCGTATGACCGGGAATTGGCCGTGCTCTACACCTTGCATATCGAGAGAGGTGAGTACCAGTGGGTTCAACACGTCCACATCGCTTCCGCTGTGATGGGGGTGCCTCAAGCTCAGATCGACGCCATCGCCTGTGATGACGTCACCAATCCGGTTTTCAGCGACAAGCACCGCGCGTTGTTCGCCTTCACGAGGCAAGTCGTTCAGAATGTCAGGGTTGACGACGACGTGTTTGAAGAGATGGCCAAGCATTATCCAATGCGGGAACTGGTAGAGACGATGTTCACAATCGGCAGCTACATGCTCTTGGCTCGCATCAGTGAAGTGGCGCGCATTCCACCGGCTCCGACGGCTATGGGTGTCGCGTCTCTAAATTCAGCGCTGACGAAAGCAGGCAAAATATAATATCAACTGCGCCGCTTTCGGCGTTTCTTGCGCTGGTCAACGATAGACTCTAATGACCCGCCGCAGTCCGACGGGGCGCGCGTATCACACGAGGCGCATCACCTCGGGTGCGCTGTCGAAGTGGCGGAGCGGGCTGTTGATTTGGTCATCCCTCACGCCTCGAGACGCGGGCTCACTAGCGGCTAATTCTGCGCTGATAGCCCGATCTCAAGATTCATCGCCCGACGTTCATGGCGCCGGACATCCAACGACGCATCTTTGATGCGTCGCTAGGAGCCCGCTGAGATTGCGGATGGCGGGAAGGCGCATGGCGCAGGCGTCAGCCGCTGCTGGGGCCTCCATCGACCGCCAGGATCTGCCCCGTAACCATCGTGGCGAGATCGCTGCAGAAGAATTCGATGCCCCTGGCGACGTCGTCTGGCATCGGGAAGCGGCCGAGTGCGTTCGTGGGAATCGGGTTGAAACCGCGTGCCTGGGTCAGCGTCGCGACGCGGCCGGATTGAGTATAGCCTGGAAGTACGACATTGACGCGGATCTTGTCCTTGCCGACCTCGCCCGCAAGCGCCTGGCTGAAGATGTTGAGCGCCGCTTTAGAGGCGCCGTAATGCGCCAGAGAGCCAGTGGCCGACCCACGTAAGCCGGCAGGGGACGAAACGTTCACGATCACGCCGCCACCACGTTCGCGCAGCACGGGCACCGCCGCCTGTGAGCAATTCACCGCCGAGGCGTAATTGGCGTTGAACAGCACATTCATGTCCTCGTCCGGCGTGATGGAGGCGAAGCTCGTCTCCATCTTCGTGATCGCCCCGCCGGCGACATTGACCAGGATGTCCAGCCCGCCCAACTCGGCGACCGCCTGTTTGATCGCGCCGGTCGCTTCCGCGCGATCGCCCAGATCGGCTTGGAAGCCAAAGGCGCGGCGCCCCAGGGCTCGCACCTCTTCCACAACGGACTCGGCGGAGAGCGCTTCGCCCCACTTCTTTCCGTGTCCGAGATCGATGTCCAGGAGAGCGACATCGGCGCCGGCGCGCGCCAGCCGAAGCGCTGTCGCGCGCCCGATACCACCGCCCGCGCCCGTCACGATCGCAAGCTTCCCCTCTATGCCCTCGGTCATTTGCCGTCTCCCAATTCTTGCTAACTGTCCATGCTGAGATAGGTGCGCTGCGCATCCGACCGACGGACCGCACCCAGCGGCAAGCGTCGTCGCTAAAGATGATGTTGAACAATCCCTACTGCAAATTGGCGAACGCCAAAATCAGCAATAAAAGTCCGTCAACATTAGACTAGCATGACACGCAAAGTGTGAGTGTCGCTCACTTAACCAAGCACCGCTTCCTTCAACAATGCTGGCGCTTTCGCGGCGAGACGTCCAGCGCACATCCCGAAGGTGGACGACGAGGACAGAGAGGTGGCGCTGTAGTACCCGCCACCGTGGAAACCGCCCAGCACCTCACCTGCCGCGAATAACCCTTCGATGGGTTCGCCAAGCCAATCCACTGCGGTCAACGCTCCATTGACGGTCACGCCGCCATAGGTGGAGGTGAGTGCGTTCGTCGTTGCCGCAATGTAGTAGGGCGCCGTATCGATTGGCATCAAAGCCGTAGTCCGGCCAAACTCCGTGTCCACGCCGTTAGCAACATCAGCATTATAGCGGGCGACGCTTGCCGACAGCACCTCGCCATCGATTCCCATCAGGGCGGCTAATTCGCTAATCGTTTGAGCTTTTTTGATATAGCCGCCGACCATCGCCTCTTTGTAGTTGTTCACTGACGTGTCGTCGTTTGATTGATCCATTAATTTTTGATCGAAGATCTGAAACCCGATCCCCTCGGTTTGCTCCATCCCGACCGTGCTCAGTTTCTTGTAGCTTCGGCCCTCGTCCGTGAACCGCCTGCCTTGCTTGTTGACCATGATCCCGCCCACTAAGAAGGAAAACAACAGCGGGGGAACTTCATCTGATCTTTGCACAGTGTTTGGATAGTCGCGTATGGCGCCGCCAAACGAACCGGTGACGTACCCCAGATCCGCCAGGCCCGCGCCCAGATCGGTCGCCATCATCAATCCATCGCCCGTGTTCGCGATTCCTCCGTGCTTCAAAGCGCTCACCAATTCGGGCGCGAACGCCTGCAGCAACTCGTTGGATCGAGAGAAGCCGCCAGTGGCCAGAACCACTCCACCGCGGGCTCTCACGAAAACCTCCCGATCTCCGAAATAGACGTGCGCGCCTTCAACACGCCCACCGTTCGGCGCACGCTGCAGTCGGGTCGCTGCTGATTTAGTGAAGAACTGGATGTTGGGATTCGCGCGCGCCGCCATGTGCAAGCTTGTAATGGCCCGACCCGTGCCTGTAATATACATTATTCCGCCAGGTGTCAGGTCAAACTTTACACCATGTGCGCGCAAAAAGTCAAAACACGCCTGTTGATTATCAACGAAAAGATCAACTAACGCAGGATTGTTCTTGCGTTGACCGCTGGTGAGCAAGTCTTCGTGGAGTTGCTGTTTTGTATAGGTTGATCCGGCGGCCTTCTGAGGTTCGGTTTCGGCGAATACGAAGCCGCCGCCAGCCATGGCGGAGCTGCCGCCAGGTTGCGAACTTTTTTCGAGAAATAGCACCTGCGCACCGGCTTCCGCTGCGCTGATGGCTGCGCAGTGACCGGCGATTCCAGCCCCGAGAACGACAACGTCTGCTTCCTCAGGAATGTCACCAGCTTCTCTCAACATGGGATTTATCCGTCGCTATCAAAAAGGCCTCAGAGGCCGTCGACAAATGCGCCTGATCGGAGCTGGACAGACGCCGACGGCTCGTTGAAATGGTGAGCCGTTGATTCAAGTGACCGCCGACATCCGGGCATGTCAATCCCACACGCCGCCCGTGCGCCTGGAGGCGCGATCGCATCCGATAGTGTAGACGCCGCTAGTACGCGCTCGCGTGGGAAGGCAGGAACGGCTGCGGGTCGATCACGGCCTCTGCATAGAAATGGGGAAGAGGATGACCATCGAAAGCCGCCGCTGGGTTATGGCCAGTCGACCTGGGCCGAAAATGCTGCCGAGCGATTTCGAGCTCCGGCGCTTCGACCTACCCGAGTTGGAAGCCGGCCAGGTTCGCGTCCGGCTCGAAGCTCACACCCTGTCGCCTGGCATGCGTGCGCAAATGGCCTATGCGATCATGGGTACGCCGATGCACCCGGGCGATCCGATCCCAGGAGATGGGCTGGGTGTGGTCGAGGCGTCGCTCCACTCTGACTTCACGCCGGGCGAACGGGTCGCCGGCCGTCTCGGTTGGGCGACCCACGCGGTGTGCGACGGGGGGGCGTTGACCAAGCTGGACCCGGAGCTCTATGGCGACGATCTGCCTTCCGAGACCGCGCTTGGTGCCTTGGGCACCAACGGGCTGACAGCCTACGTCGGCGTGTTCGAGGTAGGCAGGCCTAAGCCCAGCGAGACGGTGCTGGTGTCCTCAGCCGCCGGGTCGGTCGGTTATCTCGCGGGGCAAATGGCGACGGCCGTCGGCTGCGATGTCGTCGGGATCGCCGGGTCCGATCGAAAATGCGCTGAATTGAAGTCCAGGTTCGGGTTTCGCGATACGATCAACTACCGCGCCGTCGATGATCTGGCCGCAGCGATCCGCGCGATGCGGCCTGAGGGCTATGATATCTTCTTCGACAATGTCGGCGGGCGCACGCTAGACGCTGGAGTTCAGGGCCTGCGCCACTTCGGCCGAGCGGTTCTATGCGGGCGGCTCGCCAACTACAGCGAGGGCGAGCCCCAAGTCAGCCATGGCCTCGGCCCTTCGGACCGGCTGACGCTGCAGGGTTTCGTCTACAACGACTATCCTGGGGCGCTGCCCGAAGGCCGGCGACGGATCGCCGGCTGGCTGCGAGAGGGCGCTCTGGTGCAGCAAATGAGCGTGATCCAAGGGATAGAGCAGTCCGCCGCGGCCTTCATCTCCCTCTTCGAAGGCGCGGTGGAGCGGCCGCTCGTGAGGATCAGCGCTGCTTGACAAGGCCTGGCCGCCCATCGCTCAGGCCGGTAGAGCCCGCTTAATCGGTGGCGCTTCGCAACACGAAACAAAGCCGCTTTGGGCGTACTACGCTGAAAGGGGGGCTTGCTGTGGATGAGAATGGACTCGCAAGTTTGGCGACCCACATCGTCACCGCCTAAGTCGCAACCAATAGTTCGCCGGTGAGCGATCTACCGGCGCGGATCGCGAGCGTTCATTCCGCCATCAAGGGCGTCGACGCGCCGGAAACGTCATCGGTCGTCAAAGCCTCGGATATACGGCGAGAAGCCTCCCAAAAAAGACCCCCTCAGGCGAGTGAGCCTAGGGCAAGCCGGAGCAGCAGCCGGCCGCTTCGCGCCGTGATTTATTGAACGCTAAATCAATAAGACGTTGACGCTGCGTGAGTGTTTAAGCACCATCGGCGCACACCCGCATGGGGCCCACCGCTGTGGAAAACGCAGGCGGGCAAGTGCGCGCGCCCGATGACAAGTTGGCGATATAAAGGGGACTATCATGAAAATCGTCCGATACCACGAAAAGGGTCTCCCAGAAGTTCTTCAAGTTGAAGATGCGCCGACGCCGATCCTCGCAGACGGTCAAGTTTTGGTTCGGATCGAAGCTTGTGGAATTAAATACGGCGAGGTGCTCCAGCGCAGCGGGAAGCACTATCCGATTCCAGTCACTCTCCCGTTCCTCCCTGGTGGAAGCATTGCAGGCGTCGTCGAGCAAGTCGCTCCTAAGGCAAAT
Organism: Hyphomonadaceae bacterium; assembly: GCA_030696545.1. Taxonomy (GTDB): domain Bacteria; phylum Pseudomonadota; class Alphaproteobacteria; order Caulobacterales; family Hyphomonadaceae; genus UBA7672. Next base: position 14,030 of record JAUYSA010000247.1, on the reverse strand, counting down.
GCCGATTTGCTTGGAAAGCGGGTTTACTGCAGCGTTACGTCTGGGGGTTATGCCGAATATATCGCAGTGCCCGATGAGACTTGCGTGCCGATTCCGGAAAACGTCGATTCAGTCAGTGCTGTGGCGGTATTAAGTGACGGTGTTACGGCGTCTATTCTTCTCAAGCACGCTGCTCGAATCCAACCTGGTCAATCCATATTCATCCCGGCAGCCGCCGGAGGATTGGGAAACCTGGCCCTTCAGCTTGCTAAGATTTATGGAGCGACGAACGTAATCTGTGCCGCAAGCACGCCAGAAAAGCGCCAAGCGGTCCTGGATTTGGGTGCAAATGCCGTTATCGACTACACTAAAGAAGGTTGGTCTCGAGACGTACTGGCGGCGAATGGTGGCGTGGGGGTAGATATTGCTCTTGAAATGACGGGTGGAGCTGTTTTTTACGAAACTCTCGAAATCGTCAAACCTGGTGGTGTGATCGTGAATTACGGCAACGCGAGTGACACGCCTGCGCCGGTAAACCCGCGCGATCTATTGCGGAAAGGATTGACGCTAGTCGGATTCGCTACGCGAGTTTACCCGCAATACATCAGATCTACTTGTGTGGAATTGCTTGATCTTCTCTCTAAACGTGAGATTTCCGCGCAGTTTCAAACGTATCCGCTGGATCAGGCCTTCAGCGCTCATGCGGCTATTGAGAACAGGAGTTCGCAGGGGCGGCAGATCCTCGTTCCCTCGACATAGTTGGAGGGCGACAAATTCAAGCAGACTTCCATGATCTTTCTGGCCGCTGGCGCTGGCCGTCAGCTTTCGGCGTAAGCTGTGACTCCATAGTGGCCAACGCACAGTTTCCGACCGACTTTGCGGCGTTGTTTCCCAATCTTCCCAAGCGATTGCGGAGGCGTTCCACAGTGCTTATCCGCACATTGCAATTGCAATGAAACGGGGTATCAAAAAGCGAATGGATGATGGTGCACCTACGGCCCCTCAGCGCCGAAAACAAACGGTGCGCCGCATCGAATCTGACAGAAAGATGCTGCGCGCCGCCACTGAATTGATTGCCAGGAAGGGCGTCGGTCAGTCGACACTGTCGGAAATCGGGCTCGCAGCAGGCTATAGCAGTGGGCTGCCGCCGATGCGCTTTGGGAGCAAAGTCGGCCTGCTCGAAGCACTGCTTACCGCGATGTCAAGTTGGTGCGACGTCGGTTTGCACGCCGCCACCATCGGGCGTCAGGGCCTCGAGGCCGCCACCGCGAGGGTTCAGGCTCACATTGAGAACGCCGCGAGATATCCTGAAGGCGCGGTCGCATTTCAACTACTCGCGATTGAGTCGCGCTACAGTCTGCCTGAGCTAGGCGCACAGGTGAAAGCCATCAACTTGCGTTGGCGCCACGATCTCGAAATGGACCTCCGAGTGGGGCAAGCACTAGGCCAGGTACGGGGTGACATCGACGCGGCTGTCTACGCGAACTTGATGATGTCGGCCGTGGCCGGAATGATCACCTTGGAAGGTGGGATCGATCAAGTGCGCGAGATCCAGCAACCTTTCATCGAGATTATTTCCTTACCGCAGAGAGCGGCCGATAACGAAGTCGACGCCCAATCGAAATCTGCCAAGAAGGCCAAATAAAAGCCGTGTCAGCCTCGTCAATATTATAAGGCGTCTACCGGCTAAAATCTAAAGCTTGACCCGCGCGGGGGAAATTGGGAGGCCGGCGACATCAACCCGCGTCCGGAATACGCTCCCGCAATTCACCGACGGGCCGCCCTCCGAACCTGTGACCACGTAGAGATCGCGGAGATCGTCACCGCCGAAGCACAGGCTTGTCACCATCGGCAGAGGGACGGGCAGATCTTGTAAATGGCTGCCGTCCGCAGCGTACACAACGACGCGTCCGTGGTGTGCGTCAGCGACCCAAACCGAGCCATCCTGCGCGACCTTTAAGCCGTCTGGGAGACTGTGTGCGCCGAGAGCGGCGAACGCGCGCCAGGGCCCGACCGATCCGTCACCTGATACCTCATAAGCTCGCACGAGCTCTCGCCCGGCGTCCGCGTGATAGAGAGTGCGGCCGTCCGGCGAAAAGGCCATGCCATTGGTGAGCATTATACCGTCAGAAAGCGTCCGCACGGATCCGTCAAGATCGACGACATGAAGGTGACCGGGCTTGGGAGGGTCCCCGCCGAACACGCGATATCCGAGGGATCCCACGTAGACCCGGCCTTCACGATCAGTCGTCAGATCATTGAATCCCAGGGCTTCAGGCAGATCCTTGGGACTGAGCAATATCGCACCGCCGCCGGTGTGGGGGATGTAGTGGCTGATGTCCCGGCCGCTCATGACCAGGCCCCCTTCTGTATGAAGCGCCATGCCCCCGATGCCGCGGCGCTTAGCCAGAACGTTGGTCAGTTCGCCCTCCCTGCTTAGCAGGAAGACGCCGCCGTTTGTGACGTCACTGAAGTTCAAGCCGCGCGCGGCGTCCCAAACGGGCGCCTCTACAAGTCCAAACCCGCCTGCTACCTGTTGCATCGCGCTCTCCGTCATCGTGAGTGCGGCGCATCCTGTGAAGCGAGCAGCGCACCACTCCGACCCTATCAAGAGCCAAGCGATGGGATTTCGTCTAGAGTTATTTATCAAGCAATAAAATTCGCAGACAGAAGCAGCGGAGTGTGGTTTTCTGCGCGCCGCTGGGGTTGCTGTCGCAGATATCATTTGAATCAGCATCCCACGGTCCGACGATCGAGCCTCTGAGGTTAGTCGAGCCGATCGGCGCACTGCATCAACAATAGTCGAGCCCAGGGAGGCCGAGATGGCCAAGATCGTGCGTTTTCATGAACTCGGCGGGCCAGAGGTGTTGTGCGTTGAGGACCTTGAGCTGGGCGAGCCCGGCCGCGACGAGGTCCTGATCAGCATTGATGCGATCGGTCTTAACCGTGGAGAGGCGGCGTTTCGCGGCGGCCATTACGTCTTCAAGCCGACGCTACCTTCCTTCATTGGAGGAGAGGCGGTCGGCAGGGTTTCGAAGCTCGGCTCCGAGGTCACAGAGTTCGTGGTGGGCGAGGAGGTGATCTTCGTCCCGCTTGCGCCTCCAGGCCGATGCAGCATCTATGGCGCAGAGGCGATTGTACCGGCGTTCTCGATTTTTAAGGCTCCTGTCGGCCTCAGTTCCGTTCAAAACGCATCACTTTGGATGGCTTTCGGGACGGCTGGTGGAGGTCTTGAGGCCGCGAAGCTCGTGAAAGGCCAGACGGTCATCATCACCGCGGGTTCCAGCGCGGTCGGCCTCGCCGCGATCCAGATTGCGCATGATCTCGGCGCCACGGTGATCGCCACGACACGGCGTAGCGGCAAAGCTGCCGATTTACGTGCGGCTGGCGCCGATCACGTGGTGGCCACAGAGGAACAGGACATCAAGTCGGAGGTCGCCCGGATCACCGGCGACAAGGGTGTCGAATTGATCTTCGATCCAATCGCAGGCCCTTTCGCTGAGACCCTTTTTGAATGCCTAGCCGACCACGGAACGTTGATGATCTATGGCGGTATGGCGAACCAGCCTCACACCTTCCCGCGGCAGCTATCGATCCGTAAGAATCTCACCATGCGAGGCTACAATTTCCTCGAACTCTTGAAGGATAAAAGCCGCTTCGCGATGACAATGGAGGGCATCGCCTCGCGCGTCCGTGATGGCCGCTTCCACATGCCGGTGGCCAAGGTGTTCAAGCTGGATGATGTCGCCGAGGCGCATCGGTATCTCGAATCTAATAGCCACGTCGGCAAGATCGTCATGCAGCCTTGAGAGATAAGTATCAAAACACCCCGGGCATCCTGATGATCAGCTGTCCATCACCGTGTTAGGTGAAGGTCCCGCCTCGGGTTACATTCGAACTGACGTGAGTTTGTAAATACAGGGCGGTCTTTGGTGTCGGAGCCCTGTTAGGACGGGGATCGCACATGCCTTTCGCCATACGCGTGCACGAATTCGGTGGCCCTGAGGTGCTCCTCTTCGAGGAGATAGCCTTGCGTGAACCGCGGCCCGGTGAAGTTCGTCTGCGGCACACCGCGATAGGCCTGAATTTTGTTGAGATCTATCAACGCGAGGGTGTGTTTCCGTTTCGCCTACCGTTTACGCCAGGCAATGAAGGCGTCGGGATTGTCGAAGCTGTCGGAGAGGGAGTCGCGGAGATCCACGTAGGGGATCGCATGGCCTATGCACCCGTGCCCGGCTCCTATAGTGAAGTTCGTCTGATCGCCGCTGAACGTCTGATCCGCGTTCCGGACTCGATCGACGACAAGACGGCGGCGGCGATCATGCTGAAGGGAATGACCGCGCAATACCTGCTGCGTCAAACACATCGCGTCACGCCGGGCGAGGTCGTTCTGGTGCATGCTGCGGCTGGAGGTATGGGGCAGTTCCTATGCCAATGGGCGAAGGCTCTGGGCGCGACTGTTCTTGGTACTGTTTCCACCGAAGAAAAGGCCGTTGTCGCCGCCTCCTACGGGTGTGACTTTCCAATTGTATACTCGAGAGAAAATTTCGTTGATGCTGTGCGGAGACATACCTCGGGCGAGATGGTGGACGTTGTATACGACGCCGTTGGACGCGACACCTTGCTCGGATCCATCGACTGTCTGAAACCGCTTGGACACCTGGTGTCATTTGGTGACGCGTCGGGCCCACCGGAGCCTCTCGATATCGTGCCGCTTGGCGACAAGGGCTCGCTTACGGTGACTAGAGGAACGCTCGCGACTTTCACGCGTACCCGTGCCGGCCTGCTCGCCTGTGCGAACGATCTGTTCGACATCATCGCGTCAGGGGGGGTGAAGGTGGCGACGGAGCGGACCTTCCCGTTATCTGAAGCGGCCGACGCCCATCGCGCCCTCCAAGATCGGCGGACAGTGGGCTGTTCTATACTGATGCCGTAGCCCTTTAACTGCTCATGGGCGACCGGTGTGTGTCTCCTACGAGTATTATTTATTTGCAGGCTCAGCAGGCGGAACCTTGATCACGCCTGAAGCGATCAGGCGTTCGATCTCGTCAGCGGGTACGCCAGCCTCAGCTAGCAGCTCACGCGATTGCTCTCCATGCCGAGGGGCATGACGGCGCAGCTCGAATTCAGAGGCGCTGAACGTTATAGGGCTGCGGAGGTAGCGATAAGTCCCTTCGGTCGGATGGTCTGCTTCGCGGAACAGCCCGACAGCGCGAATATGAGGATCCTGATCCAGGTCTTCGATATCGATCACGGGCATGCACGGAATGCTCACCCGATCGCAGAACTCCACCCACTCGGCGGTTGTATGCGCGGGCGCGGCCTCGGCAAGTACGATGTAGAGCTCGTCGATATAATTGAAGCGTTCAGCAAGGCGCTGGTATCGCGGTACATCACGCAATTCCGGTCGTCCGATGAAGTCGAAAAAATCAACCCAATTGCGATCCGAATACGGGAGAATACAGGCGTAGCCGTCGGCGGTGCGAAACGGGCGACGCTCCGGGATCATCACGCGTTTGGAACCCATCGGACCCAACGGCGGGACGAAGGCCGCGCCGCTCATGTGCTCTGCCGAGAAAAAGTCCACCGACGTTTCGAACATCGGCACTTCAACGGCCTGGCCGCCGCCGCCGCTGGCCTTCTGGAACAAGGCGGCCAGGATGCTGTACGCCATCGCCTGTGCGCTCAATTTGTCGCAGATTACGGTCGGGATGTAGTCGGGCTCGCCGCTGCGCTTGGCTACGAGCGAAGCTAGCCCGGCGCTGGCTTGGATCAAATCATCATAGGCAGGTTTGTCGCGATACGGACCAGCAGCGCCAAAGCCATAAGCGCCGCAATAGACGATGTCGGGCTTCAACGCACTCACCGCTGCGTAGTTGAATCCCAGACGATCAATCGCTCCGGGGCGCATATTATGCATGAAGACATCGGCGGTTCGGATCAGGCCGCGCAGTGCAGAGCGGCCGTCCTCGGTGCGTAGATCGACCGCGATGCTGCGCTTGTTCCGATTGAGGGTCATGAAGACGCCCGACATGCCCCTGTTTCGAAGGGGGTCGTAATTTCGGGTCGAGTCTCCATCCATAGTCTCGACCTTGACCACTTCGGCTCCGAAGTCGGCGAGAATCCTAGACGCGAGGGGGCCCAGCACCACTGTCGTAAGGTCGATAATCCGCACGCCCGTGAGTGGGCCGCGCGAGCCAACGGTGACAGGATCTTCGGTGCTCATGTCGTTTCCTCGATAGTGGCTAGTTCAACCGAAGCTGACTGCGCTCATTGTGGGCTTCGCTCAGTTCAATCGACCGGAGCGCTAAAACACCTGACTTTACAAAGCAAAATTGAGAATCGGCGACGTTCCGCCGGTTGGATGTCTAGCGTTAGAGTCGGCCAAATTTAATATACGACAAAGAAATATTGACAACAGCGGCATGCGTATTTTTATCGGTTCGCTACGGCAGGGCGATCGAGGCGTTGGTCGTCGCAGGACGTTTGCTCGAGGTGAAGCTCGAGAAGCTGTCGCACCCGTCCCAGGTGCGACGGTACATTCGTGGGCGATATAAGGACAAGCCATGGCCTCGGAAATCACACTGTCGGACACGACGGCGGGAACGGTAAGGGGCCTTCGTCACGATGGCGTCCACGTCTTCAAAGGCGTGCGATACGGTGCGTCGACGGGGGGAAAGAACCGGTTCCGGGCGCCCCAACCACCGACGCCTTGGACGGGTGCAGTAGACGCGTTTGACTACGGGGCGCCGGCCCCGCAACTCTACTCGCTGTCGCAACCTGGGCTGATTGAACTGGAACATCGCCCGGAAAGTGAAGACTGCCTGTTCCTCAATGTCTGGACGCCTTCTCTGGAAGGGCGTCGAGCGGTGATGGTCTGGCTGCACGCAGGCGGATTCTTTATGGGGTCTGGTTCGGCCGCGGTTAACGACGGTACCAGGCTCGCCGCAAAGCAAGACGTCGTCGTCATCACGCTGAACCACCGCTTGGGCTTGTTCGGGCACCTGGATCTTTCGGCTTACGGAGACGAATTCGCTCAGAGCCGTAACGCCGGCGTGCTGGACATCGTCCAGGCCCTGGAATGGATACGTGACAACGTGGAGCGCTTTGGCGGCGACCCCGACCGTGTGATGGTTTTCGGCGAGTCTGGAGGCGGGTGGAAGATCAGCACGCTGCTGGCGATGAAGGCCGCGGAAGGTCTGTTTCAGCGCGCCGGCCTCCAGTCCGGCTCCAGGCTGCGGGTCGACACGCGGGATGCCGCTGCCGCAAAGACGCCGAAAGTGCTCACCAGCCTCGGAATTCTGCCGACCGAAGTCCACCGACTTCAAGACATGGACATGGCGGAAATCCAGCGACTAACACCGCGCATCGTCACCCGTCCAGATGAGTGGCAGCCCGTGGTGGATGGGGCGCTGATCGATCGGCAGCCGTTCTCTCCGGATGCGCCGGAAACCGCCAGGTGGATACCGATGATCATCGGGACCACTCGAACAGAGAACGCCTATAACCTGGCCGGGGATGGCGCAATGAAGGGTCTTACTGATCTTGGCCTGAGACAGATGTTTATTCAGCTCGCGGGCGAGCGGGTGGATGAAGCTCTATCGATCTACAGGAAGCTCTATCCAGATCGCGGCAATGCCGAAATTGCATACATGGCCCATACAGACCGAAGCTGGTATCTCGACGCCCAGCTTCTGGCGGATCGCAAAGCCCGCCAGGAAGGCGCGCCGACCTATTTCTACAGCTTCGAACGAGATACGCCGGTGCAAGGCGGGCGCTTTTTTACTCCCCACACCGCCGAGCTGCCCTTCGTCTTCGATACGCTGGAGAGCATCCCCCAAGCTGTGGGCCCTGTGACAGACGCCGCCCAGGCGCTCGCCGACACCATGTCCGCCGCATGGGCCAATTTTGCAAAGGAGGGTACGCCCACAGCTCCAAGCCTGCCTTCCTGGACGGAATACAACCCAGGCGCCAGATCGACCATGATCTTCAAAGAGGGGCGCTGTGAAGTCCTGGCAAATCCGAAGGCGACGCAGTCGGCCTTCTGGGCATCCCTAGGATCGTTGCAGGAAACTTAGTTGGGCTAGGGGAGACAAGCCGCCTGCAAGATCGAAGGGGCGCGGTTTCCTGACGATGTGATTGTGGCGAGAGGCGTTCGGTTTCTGAAAATCGCGGTTGTGGTCCTCGATCCAGCTACGGCATAGGCGCGACTTGCCCAGTTGCTTATCGTTAAATAAATAACTAACACAGGATGCCTGCCACCTGGATCGCATCTTGTGGGTGACCCTGTGACGGCGTCATTGATGCTGACCACCTCATATGCGGCGGAAATGACGGGCGGCTGACGGCTCACGCGAGCCGAAGTTTGCGCGCAACGACTTGCAGATGGAGAGCCCGTCATAGAAATCACATTCCAATTCGATGGCGTTCAGTTACCGCAAAATGCTGAGGCGTTGCGGGCTGAGGTGCGTGAGTTCCTGAAGAACGATCCCGCCATGCAGCGACCGAGGGTGAATGGTTGGGCTGTATGGGATCGCGAGTTCTCCAAGAGGCTGGGAGCCCGCGGCTGGGTCGGCATGAACTGGCCGAAGATGTATGGCGGGGGGGAACGCACGGCCTTCGAGCGCCTAGTGGTTGTCGAAGAACTGCTTGCGGCAGGGGCCCCGGCTTCGGCTCACTGGATCGCCGACCGACAGGCGGGGCCGATGCTCCTTCGCTTTGGCTCAGAGGCCCAGCGCGCTGAGCTTCTGCCGAAAATGGCTGCCGGCGAGTGCGGATTTTGCCTCGGCATGAGCGAGCCGGACAGCGGCTCGGACCTGGCTTCGGTGAGTACCCGGGCCACCCCGGTCGACGGAGGATGGCTCCTGAACGGGACGAAGCTCTGGACCAGCCACGCGCACCGCGCCGAATACATGATGCTTTTCTGCCGCAGCGGTCATTCAGGCGAGACGGAGGGGCGTCATTCCGGCGTCAGCCAGTTTGTCGTGGATATGCGCACGCCGGGCCTAGAGATCCGGCCGGTGTACGACCAGGTCGGGTCGCATGACTTCAATGAAGTGACCTTCACCGACGCATTTGTCCCCGAGACAGCACTGGTCGGCGAGGAAGGTGCAGGTTGGCGTCAGGTGATGAGCGAACTCGCACTTGAGCGCAGCGGCGCGGAGCGCTTCATGAGCTCTTTCGTGCTCATGCGCGAAGCGGTCCGGGCGCTTGAGGGCTCGACCGACCCTGGCGCCCTGCGGTTGGTCGGCCGCTTGACGAGCCACCTCTGGACGCTTCGCAACATGTCCTTGTCGATAGCCGGATTGCTGCAGGCCGGCGCATCCGTGGATCTCGAGGCCGCGCTGCTGAAGGACCTAGGTGCGGTACTCGAGCAGGAGATTCCAGAAGTCGTGCGGCTGCTTGTGGATTCGGCGCCCATGCGCGCGTCGGAAGACGCCCTTGCGCGCCTGCTGGGTGAAGCGGTGCTCCTCGCTCCAACCTTCTCACTGCGGGGAGGAACCCGCGAGGTCCTGCGCAACATCATTTCCCGGGGTTTGGGCCTGCGATGAGCAACGAACTCAATATTCTCACGGACCAGCTCGAAGGCTTCTTCCAGGATCGGGTCACGCATCAGACGCTTATGAACGCTGAGGCGAACGGTGCTTCCACGGAGCTTTGGGAGGAATGCGAAGCGATGGGGGTCATCCACCCTTCGCTGCCGCAATCTCTTGGCGGAGCGGAACTGGGCGTCGCCAGCGAGCGCATCGTTCTCGAACGCGCTGCACGGGCTGCGCTTCCCCTGCCGCTGGCCGAGACGATGCTGGCGGGGTGGCTCCTGGCGCGGAGCGGATATACCCCACCTTCGGGCCCCCTTAGCGTCGCCGGGCTGACGCGAGGCGCGAATCTAGAACTGCGCGACGGACGCTTATTCGGAATTGCTCCCCGGACGCACTGGGCGCGAGGCGCAAGCGCGATCGTGGTAGTCGTAGGATCGCAACTGGTGCTGACCTCGAGCAAAGCCGCGTCCATTACCGAGGGCGTGAATCTAGCCGGCGAGCCTTGCGATGATCTGACTTACGATGGCGCCACGCCGAGCTGGAGCGGAGCCATAGATCTGGATCCCACGGCGATGATGGCGCGTGGTGCGGCCATGCGCGCATCGCAGATGGCTGGCGCCATGTCTCGCGTCATGGAACTCTCGCTCGGCTATGTGAACCAACGCGTACAGTTCGGGCAACCGATCGGGCGGTTCCAGGCCGTCCAACATCCTCTAGCGGTCGCAGCTTCCCACGCCGCCGCGGCGCGAATGGCTGCAATCGCCGCCTACGATCAACTCGAGCGGTTGGTTGACGACGCCGAGTCGTTTGTCTTTTGCGCCGCCATGGCCAAAGCGCGAGCCAGCGAAGCTGCCGGCATAACCGCAGCGACGGCCCATCAGGTCCATGGCGCCATAGGCGTGACCGCTGAATACCACCTGCACCCGTTCACGAAGCGATTGCAGGATTGGCGCGGGGACTACGGTTCAGAGGCCTGGTGGCAGCAATATATCGGAGAGCGCGTGCTGCGACGCGGGGCGGACGAGCTTTGGCCGTCGATCACTGAGCTCACTGCCTAAACCGAATTGAAACGGCGGTTCGGGTTGTTCAGCCCCGAACCGCTGTCGACGGTTCCTCGGATTTCGCACTTTCCAGCACGCAGCACCTCCGGATTTCACGGAGATGTAGCGCCAGGCCCTATCGGCCGGGGGTCGACGGCGCGGGCCGCCCTTCAGTGACCATCGCGGATTTCGCCAGCGCGCCCGATTTGGCGATCGCAGCACGGCCAGCCAACCAATATCCAAGAATGATCGACACGGCTGCGATCACGCCCAAGAGCGACACGCCGTAAATGAGAGCGCGCGGATCGTTCGGCCAAAAGCTTGCGAAAAATGGAATCAGCGAGGCGCCGCCTGTGAGGCCCACCACGCTTGCGGACAGAGTGTAGATCGCCATAAGCCGGCCACGCATTTGGCTCGGACCGTAGTGTTGGATGATCAGTGGCGCCAACGTACCTGAGCCGTTCGCCAGTTTGACAAAGCCCACAGCTAAGACAATGGCGATCGCTGAGCCCGCCAGCGGAGCGATGATGAAGACCGGGGCGAGGATCAGCGCCGAGATCAGGATTGTCGCGAGCAACGCGTGTTCGCGGCCTTTGGCGGCGAGGCGGGTCGAAAGCCAAGGCCAAAAGAACGCGCTCGCCAGCGCCGCAGGAATGCCAATCATCCCGAGAAGATAGCCGGCCGCGCTTGCCTCGTACCCATACAGGCGCACGAGGATCGTCGGGGCCCAGCTCAGGAAACCGAGGATGTACATCGCAGCCGCGCCGATCGCGAGGTAGAAGGGGAGGTACATCCGCCAGTTCTCCCGTAGCTCCGCAAGGAAGCTGGCCAGATCGGCCTCGTTTCGCTGGCCGTCGCCTTCCGACAATACCCGCGCAGGCTCCCGAACGGTCAGCGGAAGCAGGACTGAAAGAAACACGCCAGGCAAGCCGACGAGGATCATCGTCATGCGCCATGGTTCGATCCCCGTCATCGGCGCCAACACCGACGCTAGGTTCAGGGTCGCTGCACCCACGACGAGCGCCCCCGTTCCCATGATCCCCGCCGTGGCCGAATACACCGACACCGGCGTCGCGCGCTTCTCGCGTGGAAATAAATCTGCGATCAGGGAAATCGCCGCGGGGGTCAGTACGGCCTCTCCGGCGGCGATACCGGCGCGACAGATCGCCAGGGTCGTGAAATCCACCGCGAAGGCGGAAGCAATCGTCGACAGGCTCCAGAGCATCACGCCGGCCGCCACGATCGGAATGCGGCGCGTGGTGTCGATCAGGTGCGCCGCCGGCAAGCCCATAATAGAATAGGTGATCGCAAATCCAGCGCCCAGTAGGAATCCGATTTGTTGATCGCTCAATCCAAGGTCTTTTGAAATCGGTTCGGCGATTAGTGATAAAATATATCTGTCAACAAAAGATAGCGTATAGAGGACCGTGAAAAAGCCAACGCAATACCAAGCGGACTTGAAGTTGCTTTGAGCGCTCATGTTTATGGTCTTGCCCACTTATGTCTGTCGTCCCTAGTCGGTAGCGCGAACCTTGACTTAATGGCGCGCGGTGTGCGACATGTCTCGGTCAATATTTACTGAGTGCGGTAAAGTATATCATCGGCAATGGCGCGCAACGTCTTTCATGCCCAACCCGCGCGGACAGCCCTACGGGGCTTCGTGTGGGTCACTCGAAAGTAAAAGGCCCCTTAGCAAGTTTGTGCGGGTCGACGCCAAACGTCAGGCGGGCATCGTTCCGCCTGGACGCAGTGTTTTCAGAGAAGCCTCTGTAACGCCTCAGGCGAATATGGAAGCAGCTCATTCTCGAAGCCTGCTTTCACCTTGATCGGCCAATCCGGATCGACGATGAGAGCGCGCCCAACGGCGACGAGGTCGAAGTCGCCACGTTCAAAGAGGGCGAGCAGCTGATCTAGATTTTTCGCCGTCTCACTGGCTGCGCCGTGAAGACTGGCGATGAGATCCTGCTTAAGCGTCACCGAGCCCACGGTGATGGTTGGTTTCCCCGTCAGCTTTTTGGCCCAACCGGCCAAGTTTAGGTCCGTGCCGAATTCGCCTTCCCAAAACCGCCGCTGGGAACAATGGAAAATGTCCACACCGGCGTCTGCGAGCGGCGCGAGCAGCGCTTCCAACGATTGTGGCGTTTCGGCGAGCTTGGCCCCGTAATCCTGCTGCTTCCATTGCGAGATGCGAAGCACGATGGGGAACGTTGGACTAGTGTTTGCGCGAATGTTGCGAACAACGTCAGCCGCAAACTGGGTCCGAGCAGCGAGATCGCCGCCGTAGATGTCGTCGCGCAGGTTTGTAACGTGCCAGAAAAACTGGTCGAACAGATAACCGTGTGCGGCATGCAGTTCGACGCCATCGAATCCCAGCCGGTAGGCGGAGATCGCGGCCGTGACATAGGCTTCGCCTACGGCCTCTATCTCGGCCACCGTCGACGGACGCTCTTGAGCCGTTGGCGGCGCCCCCATCGAGCCGACCATGCCTGAAGGGCCGATGCGCTGGCCGCGATTGGGCGCCGTGGCGGCGCCCGCGCGTTCAATTTGACCGACGTGCCACAACTGCGGAATGATCTTTCCGCCCGCAGCATGCACCTCGTCGGCGACATGGCTCCAGCCCGCCAGCGCATCCTCGCCGTAGAAGCAGGGCGCGTTGGGGAGGTTCGATGCGCTTGGATGTGGAACCCAGGTGCCTTCAGTGATGATCAGTCCGACGCCGCCCTCGGCGCGTCGACGGTAGTATGCGGCCACATCCAAACCAGGTACGCCTGCAGGCGAGAATGAGCGGGTCATTGGCGCCATAACAATGCGGTTCGTCAGTGATAAGCCCGGCATTTCGAAGGGCTGAAACAGGGGTTGGGCCTTCGCGGCGCCGCCCATTTCGCCAATTTGTTCTACCATTAAGCGCCTCTTGTTGGTTTCCTCGACCGCTTCTCGTGTCGCCGGTGGCCGGCGCAGCCGGCGACCGGCCCGCGATTTGTCCACGTCGATAACAAAAGTTTATTGTGTAATAAAGAACCATATGCGATCTCGGAAGTGGAACTGGGCGGCGTTTCGCCTGGTCGGATCGCTGGGTAAGCCGAGCGGTCTCCCTTCGCTTGGTCGCGCGGAGTTCAAGGCGGTGGGCGTCATATGAATTCGTTTGTGGCGCACGAAAGACGAAAGTGGCTCAGTGTGTCGAGCGCGGAATCTCAATCCGAGGCGGACAAAGCGGCCGCGCTCGCCAGAGCCCGCTTATGCCAGGTCATCCATGCAGATGATCTATCCGTGCAGAATTCCAATTTCGAGTGATTAAGTAAGAAGCCGCAAAAATATTAGGGAGAATACGGTTTGATCAGCTTCGAACTTTCTGAAGAGCAGAAGATCGTTCAGTCGACGATGAGCGAATTCGCGAAGAACGTGCTTCGTCCGGAAGCCCGCAAGTCGGATGACAATGCGAAGCTGGACGACGCGGTGCTTGCGGCGCTCTGGT